>NZ_MUBM01000267.1 GCF_002154505.1 Streptomyces carpinensis
CCCCGCCGGCCTGCCCGGTCTCCCCCGCCAGGACCACGCATCCGGGATCCAGGACGGCCACGACGGAGGCGGCACCGAGGGCGATCCGGTCGGCGAGGGCGTCCAGGAACTCCGCGGCCCGGGTGGCGTCCGCCGGGGCGGCGTTCGCAGCGGCGGCCTGCGCCGTCACCGCGCGGCGCACCAGCTCCGCGGCCGCCGGCTCCCGCCCGCGCTGCTGCCCCGACAGCCCGTGGGCGCGCGCCAGTTCCACCACCGCGGCCGACCCGGCCAGCGAGTGGAAGCCGCCGGCGCAGTCCGTCGCCGACGGGACGGCCCCGGTGCCGGGCACGGGCAGGAAGCCGATCTCGCCCGTGCCGCCGGAGGCGCCGCGGCGCAGCGCTCCGTCCAGGACCACGGCCGCGCCGGTGCCGTGGCCGAGCCACAGCAGGACGAAGGTGTCCCTGTCCCGCGCGGCCCCGTCCCGCTGCTCGGCCAGCGCCGCGAGGTTGGTCTCGTTCTCGACGATGACCCGGGCCCGCGGCAGACGCTCCTGCAGCGCGGCCACCAGCCGCCGGTGCCACTCGGGCAGGCCCGTGGAGTCGCGCAGCTCGCCCGTGACCGGGTCGATGAGGCCCGGGGCGCCGACGCCGACGGTGTGCAACTGCTCCGCCCCCGCCTCCTTCGCCACCCGTTCCACCAGCGTGACCGCCTGCTCCACCGCGGGCCCGGTCCCGGTGTCCCCGCAGATCGGCACGGAGGCGTCGGCCAGCTCCCGTCCGAGCAGGTCGGTCACGGTCACCGAGACGCTCTCGGTGCGTACGTCGAGGGCGGCCAGGTGGGCACGGTCGGCGACGATGCCGTACAGCCGTGCGTTCGGACCTCGCCGCTGCTCCCCCGACTCCCCCACCACGGTGATCAGGCCGGAGACCGTAAGGCGTTCGACGAGGTCGGCGACCGTCGGCCGGGACAGGCCGGTGAGCTGCTTCAGCTGCCCTGCCGTCAACGGTCCCTCCTGCTGCAACAGCCGCAGGGCGAGCCGGTCGTTGATGGCCCGGGCGGTGCTCGGGGATGCGGGCATGCCGGGAATCCTCCCAGATCTGCGGGGCCGCGACGGGGCGGCCGTATATCCCCTATATAACAGGCAGGGTTCCTGATAGTTTACTGCGGCGCGATGCGGCGGGACAGCGGCGGGGCGCCGGAATACACGGGGAGGGGCCGGAGAATGACAGTGGTCTACGAACAGCGCGAGGTGCGGCGCGCCCGGTACGCCGTGGCGGCCGTCTTCGCCGTGCACGGCGCCGTCACCGGTTCGTTCGCGACCCGGGTGCCGTGGATCCAGGACCACGCCTCCGTCAGCCCGGGTCAGCTCGGCCTCGCCCTGGCCTTCCCCGCGCTCGGCGCGTCCGTGGCGATGCCCCTCGCGGGCGGCATCAGCCACCGCTACGGGGCCCGCACCGCACTGCGCGGCCTGCTCGCCCTGTGGACGCTCTCCCTGGTCCTGCCCGCCCTCGCCCCGAACCTCCCCGTCCTCTGCCTGGCCCTGTTCGCCTACGGCGCCTCGGCCGGCATGGCGGACGTCGCGATGAACGCCCTCGGCGTGGAGGTGGAGAACCGGCTCGGCCGCTCGATCATGTCGGGCCTGCACGGCATGTGGAGCGCGGGCGCCCTGGCCGGCTCGGCGGCCGGCACGCTCGCCGCGCACCTGGGCTCGGACGCCCGCCTCCACCACGCCCTGGCGGCCGGCGTACTGACCGTGCTGGGGCTGATCGCCTGCACCTGGGTCCTGGACCTGCAGCCGGCCGAGGACGAGGAGCCGCCGCCGCGGTTCGCGCTGCCGCCGAAGTCGGCACTGCTGATCGGCGCGATCGGGTTCTGCGCGGTGTTCGCGGAGGGGGCGAGCCTGGACTGGTCGGCGGTCTACCTGCGCCATCAGCTGGACACCTCGGCCGGGCTCGCGGCGGCCTGCACCACCGGATTCACCCTCACCATGGCCGTCGCGCGGATCGCGGGCGACAAGGTGGTGGACCGCTTCGGCTCCGTGCGCACGGTGCGGGCCAGTGGCGTCCTCGCGGTGCTCGGCGGCCTGCTCGTCGTCGTGGCGGGACATCCGGCGGTGGCGATGACGGGCTTCGCGCTGATGGGCCTGGGCATCGCGGTCGTGGTGCCGCTGTGCTTCGCCGCGGCCGGCCGCAGCGGGCCGAACCCCAGCCAGGCCATCGCGGGCGTGGCGACGATCACGTACACGTCCGGGCTGGTGGCGCCGAGCGCGATCGGCGGGCTCGCCCAGGCGACCAGCCTGGTGGTGTCGTTCGGTCTGGTGACGCTGCTGGCGTGCGGCCTGGCCGCGTTCGCGGGGGTGCTGCGGGCGGGCGACCGGGACCGTCCGAAGGTCAGCCGGCCGGCAGCAGCAGTTCCCGACCCACGGCCCTGAACCCCTCGCTCCACGGCGCGGGCCGCAAAGTGGCGGAATCCAGCCGGACCAGCACGCGGCTGCCCGTGGCGTACGTCACCGCGCCGTCGGCCGAGCAGAAGCGGAAGCCGTACGTCAGGCCGGTCCTGCCGAGCCGTTCCAGCCACAGGTGGACGGCGTACCCGCCCGGCCGGGTCACCGGCGCCTCGTAGCTGATCCGCAGTTCCTTGACCGCGTTGCACGCGTCCCCGGCGGCCGCCCAGTCGCCCTCGAAGCGGAAGCCGTGCTCGTGCCACAACTCGGTCCAGGCCCGCTCCACCATCAGCGGATAGCGGGCGTTGTGCAGCAGCCCGAGCGCGTCCAGGTCGTCGAAGTGGACGGTCACGGGGATCAGCCGACCGTACGACAGGGCGGGGGCGACGGGTGCTTCGGCGGTCACGGCGGGACTCCTGAACATGCCGGTGAGGAGGGGGTACGAACCCCATCCTAAGCGGACGCTCAGGACTGCCGGTGGGGAAGGTGCTGGTCAGCCGCCGGGAACCCGGACAATGGGTTTCGGACATCTTCCCGTTCAGAGAAAGCGAAACCCCACCATGGACCTCGGCGTGCGCTGGAAACTGCACGGTGACGGGCGCACGCCCGCACCCGGAGCGGTCGTCCGGCCCGACGAACGGCTCTCCTGGCCCCGCACGGTCGGACTCGGCGCCCAGCACGTCGTGGCGATGTTCGGCGCCTCCTTCGTGGCCCCCGTGCTCATGGGCCTCGACCCCAACCTCGCGATCATGATGTCGGGCGTCGCGACCGTGATCTTCCTGCTCGCCACGCGCGGCCGGGTGCCCAGCTACCTGGGGTGCTCGCTGTCCTTCGTGGGGGTCGCCGCGGTCATCCGGGCGCAGGGTGGCACGAGCGCGACCGTCACCGGCGCGGTCCTCGTGGTCGGCATCGCCCTGTTTCTGGTCGGTCTCGCCGTGCAGCGCTTCGGCGCACGGATCATCCATGCCGCGATGCCGCCGATCGTCACCGGCGCGGTCGTGATGCTGATCGGCTTCAACCTCGCCCCCGTGACCGCCTCCACCTACTGGCCCCAGGACCAGTGGACGGCGCTGCTGGTGATGCTGTTCACCGGGCTGGCCGTCGTCTGTCTGCGCGGATTCTGGTCCCGGATCGCGATCTTCCTCGGTCTGGTCTTCGGCTACACCATCTCCTGGGTCTTCGACCAGGTCTTCGGGAAGATCCACTCCGTGGACGGCGGCGGCAAGCTCACCGACCACTGGCGCCTGGACCTCTCCGGTGTCGGCAAGGCCGACTGGATCGGGCTGCCGTCCTTCCACGGACCGGCCTTCCACTGGTCGGCGATCCTGGTCGCCCTGCCGGTCGTCATCGCGCTGGTCGCCGAGAACGCCGGACACGTCAAGGCGGTCGGCGAGATGACCGGCGATCCGCTGGACGACAAGCTGGGCACGGCCATCTCGGCGGACGGCGTGGCCTCCATACTGTCGACGGCCGTGGGCGGACCGCCCAACACCACGTACTCCGAGAACATCGGCGTGATGGCCGCCACCCGCGTCTACTCCACCGCCGCCTACTGGGCCGCCGCCGGTTTCGCGCTGCTGTTCGGCATCTGCCCGAAGTTCGGCGCGATCGTGGCCGCGATCCCGGGGGGTGTCCTCGGTGGCATCACCGTCATCCTGTACGGCATGATCGGGCTGCTCGGCGCTCAGATCTGGATCAACGCCAAGGTCGACCTGCGCAACCCGCTGAACCTGGTGCCGGCCGCGGCGGGCATCATCATCGGCGTCGGCAACGTCAGCATGAAGTTCACCGACACCTTCTCCCTCAGCGGCATCGCGCTCGGCACGGTCGTCGTGATCACCGGCTACCACGCGCTGCGCGCGTTCGCGCCCCCGCACCTGAAGAGGCAGGAGCCGCTGCTGGACGAGGGCACGTCGTCGTACGACGAGCCGGGGCGGGCCGGCACGCGGCGCGCCGAGTCGTAGGCACACGTCCCGCCGCCGGGCCCGGACCACGCGCGAGTTCCCCCGTTCTGGGGAAGCGCCGGGCCCGTCGGCACCCGTCCCGGGCCGGGCCTGGGACGCTGCCCCCATGGGGCAATCGGCACAACTCACCCTTCGCCTGGACACAGTGGACGCGGCCGTCGCCCGGATGCGCGAGCTGGACGCCGCGCTGCCGGAGCGGGACGGGATCGCTGTCTTCAACCGGGTCTACCTCGCCGTCACCGAGGCGGTCGACCGGCGCCTCGCGGCAGGTCGGTTCGCGGACCCGCGGGCCGCGGCCACGCTGGACGTGCGGTTCGCCGAGCGGTATCTGGCCGCCGTGGACGCGGCGGCCGAGGGGCGGCCCGCGCCGGCCTGCTGGCGTCCGCTGCTGCAGTTCCGCCGCCATCCCGGCGTGCGGCCGCTGCAGTTCGCGCTCGCGGGCATCAACGCGCACATCGGCCACGACCTGGCACTCGCGGTCGTGGACACCTGCCACGCGCTGGCGTGCGAGCCGGACGAGCTGGAAAGCGACTTCGACCGCGTCGGCGACCTCCTCGTCGCGCTCGAGGAACGGGTCCGGGAGGATCTGATGCCCGGCCCCGACCTGCTGCAGATCGCCGACCCCATCACCCATCTGCTCGGCGCGTGGAGCCTGGAGCGGGCCCGGGACGCCGCCTGGTCCGCCGCGCGGGCGCTGTGGGCGCTGCGCCGGCTGCCCGACGTGGCCGAGGAGTTCGCCCAGCGGCTGGACGCGGCGGTCGGCTTCGCCGGTCGCATGATGCTCACGCCCCTGCCGGACTGAGAACCGGCGGCCGAGGGCCATCGGGCCGAGGACCCGGGAACTCCCGCGTGATCACGGTACGTTGATCGATGGACACTGACGATCACGAAGGAGCACACCGCCATGGCGATCCGTCTGGGACTCGGCCTTCCGCAGAATCGGCAGTACGACCTCGGCAAGGACGTGCCGGACGTGGCACGCGCCGCGGAAGACATCGGCTACGACAGCCTCTGGGTGTACGAGCGGGCCCTGTTCCCGGAGCCCGCCACCCAGGGGCTGTACGGCATCGAGGGCCTGCCCTGGCCCGAGTCCTACCGCCATGTGGCCGACCCGCTGGTCACGCTCACCCTGGCCGCGGCGGCCACCGAGCGGGTCCGGTTGGGCAGCAGTGTGCTGGTGGCGCCGCTGCACGTGCCGTTTCAGCTCGCCAAGGCCCTCGCCTCGCTGGACGCGGCCAGCGGTGGCCGGGTGATCGCCGGTTTCGGCACCGGCTGGTCCCTCGACGAGTACGCGGCCTCGGGAATCCGGCCGATCAAGGAGCGCGGCCGGGTGCTGGACGAGGTGATCGACGTCTGCCGGGCGGTGTGGGGTCCCGACCCGGTGCGCCACCACGGCCGGATCACGGAGATCGACTCGGCCGCGGTCGGCCCCAAGCCCGCCCGGCCGATCCCGATCCTGCTGGCCGCGAGCACCCGGAAGGCGCGGGAGCGGCTCGTCGAGCACGCCGACGGCTGGCTGCCGACGGGCATGGGCGTCGAACAGCTCGCCGATCAGTGGGCCGCGTTGCAGGACCTGGCCGCCGAGCGCGGCCGGCAGCAGCCGATCCAGACGGTGCTGCGGGCCAACGCGCGCTATTCGGCCAAGGCCCACGAGGGCACCGACCGGCGCCCGTTCCACGGCAGCACCGACCAGATCGTCGAGGACCTGCTCGCGCACGCGCAGATCGGCCTGGAAGAGATCATGGTCGACCTCCAGAGCAGCGTGCGGGACGCCCAGGAGCTCAAGGACGTCGCCGCGAAGGTGTACGAGAAGGCCCGGGCGGCCGGGGTGTGACACCCGGCCGACCGGGCCGCGCCGGGGCTCAGTCCTCGGGGAGTTCCACGGGCGCGATCTCGTCGTAGACGTCGCCCGGGCCGGGGTTGGCCGCATCGGTCGCCCCGCCGAAGTGGTGCATGACACCCCAGACCGCGTTCAGCGCGGTCTGGACGGCGCCCTCGGCCCAGCCGGCCGTCCAGGAGATGTCGTCGCCGGCGAGGAAGATGCCCCGCTTGTCCTCCGGCAGCCGGTCCTGCATGAAGTGGGTGAACAGGCGCCGCTGGTAGCGGTAGTGGCCGGGCAGGTTGGCCTTGAACGCGCCCATGAAGTAGGGCTCGTTCTCCCAGGAGACCGTCACCGGGTTGCCGATGATGTGCTTCCTGATGTCGACGTTCGGGTAGATCTCGCCGAGCGACTTCAGCATGACCTCCATCCGCTCGTTCGCGGACAGCGGCAGCCACTTCAGGCTGTCGTCGCACCAGGTGTACGACAGGCAGATCACGGCCGGCCGGTCGGGCCCGTCGTCGAGCAGGTAGGTGCCGCGGGTCATGCGGTCGGTGAGCGTCATCGACATGACGTCCCGGCCGGTCGGATTTCCCCTGTCGTCGACGGCCTTGTCCAGCCAGAACGGCCGGTCGACCGGGACGAACAGCTTCGAGGACTCCATGTAGTGGGTGCGCTCGATGGCGGTCCAGTGGTCGATCGGGAACAGCCCGTCGTCGCACTGGATCTTGGACAGCAGCATCCACGACTGCGCGGTGAAGATCGCCGCCTGGTAGGTGCGGATGTCGCCGCTCGCGTCCGTCACGGTGATCCGGTTGCCGGCGGTGCGGTGCAGCCGGGTCACGGCCGGACGCGGCTCGCCGTCCACGTGCAGGGACTTCAGCGAGGTGCCGTAGGGCCAGTGGACGATCTTCTCCGGCTCGCGCTCCCAGAGCCGGAGCGGCAGCTGCTGCGAGCCGCCGACGATACCGCGGTGGTGGTCGTCGGCCTCGGTGTAGACGACCCGCAGGATCTCCAGGATGGAGTTGGGGAAGTCGGTGTCCCAGCCGCCGGTGCCGAAGCCGACCTGGCCGAAGATCTCCCGGTGCCGGAAGGAACTGAAGGCCTCGGAGTCGCACAGGAAGCCGTAGAAGGTCTGGTTGTCGAGCTTCTCGACGAGCCGCACCCAGATCTCGCGGATGCGCGGGACGTCCCGCTCGCGCATGGCGCGGTTCATGTCGGAGAAGTCGGCGCCCTCTTCCAGGCACTTGTTCCAGGCGTCGGCCACGTCCCGGTAGACCTGCGGCAGGTCGTCGATGGTCTCGGCGTAGTGCGACTCGCCCTTGAGGTCGACGACCGTCGAGGGGGTCGCCTCGGCCAGCGGGTTCGGGAAGGGCCGGGTCTCGAGACCCACCAGGTCGATGTAGTGCTGGAGGGCGGTGGAGGACGGCGGGAAGCGCATGGCGCCCATCTCGGCGGTCAGCGACTCCTCGCAGCCCTCGAACCCGACGGTGCGCAGCCGGCCGCCGATCTGGTCGGCCTCGTAGACGACGGGCTTGAGGCCCATCTTCATCAGCTCGTAGGCGGCGACGATGCCGGACAGTCCGCCGCCGATGATCGCGACCTCGGTGCCGTGCTCGGTCGCGGGGATCTGGCCGAGGCCCGCCGGGTGGTCGAGGAAGTCGTCGTACGCGTACGGGAAGTCCGGGCCGAACATGGTGATCGGCGGCTGCTGCTCGTCTGCGTGCTCGACGGCGTTGGGCACCGTGGACGTCATGGGGTACGGACTCCTTGCGCGGGAAGAGCGGGAAGAACTGGGTGGGGGCTGGGGGACGTTCAGGCGAGGGCCCCGTAGAGGCCGGGGCGGCGGTCCCGCAGATACGGGTTGGCCTCGCGGGAGGCGGCGAGCAGATCCGGATCGACGTCGGCGAGGACCAGTTCCTCGCTCTGCCCGGCCCGGGCGCGGGTGATCCCGTCGGGGCCGGCGAGCGTGGAGAGCCCGGTGAACTCCAACTCGCCTTCCCGGCCGACCCTGTTGGCGTACGCGACGTACATCTGGTTCTCGAAGGCGCGTACCGGCACGAGGGACTCGGCGACGAACTGGAACGGGTGCATCAGCGCCGTCGGGACGAGCAGGAGGTCGGTGCCGGCCAGGGCGTGGCCGCGGGTGTTCTCCGGGAACTCCACGTCGTAGCAGATCAGGATGCCGACGGTCAGTCCGTTCAGCTCGGCCTGGACGACCGGCTGCTCACCCGGGGTGAAGTGGTCGCGTTCGAAGCCGCCGAAGAGGTGGGTCTTGCGGTAGTTGGCCAGGCGCGTGCCGTCGGCGGACATCAGCTGGGCGGAGTTGAAGACGGCGTCGCCGTCCCGCTCGGGGTAGCCGTAGACGACCGCCAGGCCGTGCCGGCCGGCCAGTTCCGCGATCGCGTCGGCGGAGTCGCCGTCGGCGGGCTCGGCCAGGCGGCCGATGTCGTCGCCGATCGCGTACCCGGTCAGGAACATCTCCGGCGCCAGCAGCAGCCCGGCGCCCGCGGCGGCGGCACGGCCGGCGGCGGCGTCGAGGACCTCGAGATTCCCGGCGACGGCACCGGGGCGGCCGGAGCTCTGGAGCAGGGCGGTGCGCAGCGGCGGCATGACTGTCCTCGGGGAGGTGGGAGGGGG
>NZ_MUBM01000268.1 GCF_002154505.1 Streptomyces carpinensis
CCGCCGCCAGTTCGGCGTCCGGTGAGTCCCAGTGGTCGAGCAGCCAGCGCTCCTCGCCGGGCGTCCAGCTGAGCCGACGCCCTTCCGAGACGTGCTTCGCGAGCCAATCGAGCGCTTCGAGGGCGTTGGGCCTCTTGACCCGCAGGTCCGGCAGACAGGCAGTCAGGACGTGTTGCACCGCTCGGGTCTGAGCAACATGCCAGGACCACTGGGGGTTCTTCCGGCCCTTCTCGTGCACGAAGATCGTGCCGAGGCCCCAGACCTGGGCGAGCCACCTGCACAGGTTCTCGCCGTCGTTGATGACGCACTGGGAGATGTTGATCTGGTACCGGTTGCCCTGAACGCAAACGCTGCCTTCGCCGTCGATCAGGCCAGCCGTGTAGGCGACCGCTCGCTCAGTGGGGGTGTCGTAGTGCGGGTACATCTGCTTTCTCCTTGGGTGGCGAGGGGGCCGCCCCGCCCCTTCCGGGGCGGGGCGTAGTGGGTACCCACTATCTAGGCGGCCGAGGAGGAGGCGGCGGCCTCCGGGTTGATCTGGATGCTGTTCGCGCGGACCGCTGCGATCGCCTGGGCCTGGCGGAGGTTCTTCGTGGCCCGCAGGGTCAGCTCCCGCAGGTGCTCGATCCGCATCTGGTGGCCGGGGACGCCGCCCGGCGTACCGGCGAGCAGGATGGCGAGCTGCTCGGGGTCGGCCGAGGCGAGCTCGGACAGGATCTCGCCCATGATGCTCAGCTTGTCGATCTTGCCGACCAGCTTCCGGCGGTCGTCGACCAGCTGCTCGCGCTCGCTCTCGGGGAGGTCGAGCGAGCCGGGGATGGCGTCCTGGCTGTCCTTGCCGCCGGCAGCCTCGTCGGCCAGGACGAAGAAGCTGCCCTGCTCCTCCTGCCGCTTCTCCTCCGCGCGGGCCGCCTGCGCGAACGCCTCCGCGTCCCGCGTGGACTTGAACTCGCCTCGGGCGTACCGGGTGAGGAACCGCATCTGGTTGTCGCAGTTCAGCAGGGACACGTACCAGGAGAGACCGACCGGCAGGTGCCCCTTGGCCAGGGCCTCGCGGGCGGGCTCGCATAGGCGCAGGAGGCCGATCCTCCAGCCGACGTACGCGGGCGACTTGCCGACCATCTTGGCCACCTCGTCCACCGAGTAGTTGGCGTCGACCAGCCGCTGGAAGCTCTCGGCCTCTTCGATCGGGGTCATGTCCGCGCGGCCGACGTTCTCGGCGACCTGGCGGGCGAGGGTCTCGCGGTCGCCGTCCTGCACGCCGTGGTTGACGACCGCGGGCATCTCGGTGAGACCGGCCAGCTTGGACGCCCTCCACCGGCGCTCACCTGCGATGAGCACGTACCTCTTGGTCGAGGGGACGTAGCGCAGGCTGACCGGCTGGAGCAGGCCCAGTTCCTTGATGGAACCGGCCAGCTCCTCCAGCTTGGCCTGGTCGAAGACCTTGCGCGGCTGGGAGGGGTCGCGGTCGATCCGGTCGATCGGGACGACCTTCTGGACGGTCTTCACCTGGGGGGTGGTGGGCGCCTGTTCCGCCGGGGCGGCCTTCTTGGTGGCGGTCGCCTTCTTGCCCGTCTTGGCGGTCTTGGTGGCCTGGGTGGTGGCGGTCATGGTCGGAACCTCCTGGGTGGTGGGGTTTAGTGGGTAGTCACTAATACGAACGCTTGTACGACCCTTGTGGTTCCGGGTGTTTTCAGAGAAATCGCTGGTCAGAGCGGTTTTTTCGCTCCCCTCGGAGGTCTCTCCGTTCGCCTCCGGGGCCTTTGCTGCGGGCTCCTCGGGCTCCGCCGGCTGCTCCTCGGCGGGCGTCTCGGCCTCGGCTGCGGCGGGCTCTTCGGCCGGGGGCTCCTCGCTGGCGGTCTCGGCGGGCGGCTCGTCGACCGGCACTTCGGTCTCGGCCGTCGCGGTCTTCGTGGCCTCCGCTGCGGCGACCAGGGCGGCACCCAGGGTGTAGGCCCACGCCTGGAAGTCGATCGGCGCGTAGTAGCCGTCTGTCATCGCGATGCCCTCGTCCACGTAGGCCCGGTAAGCGGCGTCCAGCTCGGGGGTGCGCTCGATGTCGGGCCGCTGGGCGGCGCGCTCGCGCATCTCGGCCATCTGGGCTTCCTTGGCCTGGCGCCGGGTGAGCCGACGTCCAATGGGAGCGGTCATCGCGTCCTCCTGGGTGGGGTGTAGTGGGTAGTCACTATTACCAACGCGTGAGCCGTCCTGGTGGTTCCGGGTGTTCCCAGAGAAATCGCAGGTCAGAGCCGTGTTTTCGCTCCCCTCGGGCGCCTCTCCGTGCCCCGCTGAGGCCCCCTCCCCGGGAGCCTCGGGCGCCGGCGCCTCCTCGATGGCGGGCGCCGCCTCCTCCTCGGCCGCGGCGGGCTCCACCGGCTGCTCGGGCTTGGGCTCGATGCTCCGCACGAAGCCGCTCCGGTCCCGGGACACCGTCCAGTCGTCCGGCCCGTACACGTAGCCGCGCTCGTCGAGGATCCTCGTGATCTCGGCCTGCAGAAGCTTGGACCACACCGCCCGGTGGAACTTCTCGCCCTCCGGGGGCGTGATCAGCGTCGGCTCGAAGTCCTTGTGCGGTCGGCTGTTGCCATTGAGCCACGTCAGCTCGGCCACGGTGCCGCCCAGGTCGCACGTGACGAACAGCCGCCTGGCCAACTTCGGGTCGCTGCGCTTCGCCGCCTTCGCCGCCTTCGGCTTCGCCGCCTGGGCCTCGCGGACCGCGCTCGCCGGCTGCGCCTCGGACGCCTCCCCTGCTGCCTTCGTGCCGGGCACCTTCCCGTCGGCCAGGAAGGCGTCCATCGCGCCCTCCGGGCAGCGGGCCCGCACCTCCGTGTAGTCCGCCGGGTGCGTCCAGACCCGGCCGCGATCGGTGGCGTCCTCCAGCGTCATCACCTGCTTCGGGGCCAGCCGCAGGTTCCACGCGATGCTCAGCGTCTCGGAGTTGACCCGCTTCACCTGGTACCAGGAGCCGAGGTAGCGCACGTAGTCACCGGGCGCGAAGTCCTCCGGGCCCCAGATCTTCACGCCCTCGGCCTTGGCCTGCTCGACGATCTGCTCCCAGAGCGCGATCTCCTCGCGCAGGTCGAGGACGTCGACCTCGTACCGCTCGCCGTCCCAGCCCTTCTCGGCAGCCTCCGCCACGTAGCGCTCCTTCTGGCGAAGGTCGGCGCGCAGCTTCTTCAGCCGCCGCCGGGTGCGGTACGGATCCTTCCTGAACCGCTCGTAGTTCTCGGCCGCCCGCGCCCGGTCCGACCAGTACGAGGACTTCTTCTCCTCCTGGATGGAGGCGCGCATGTGGCCGTCCATCCTCTCGATGTCCCGACGGTGGCGGGCCTCGCTGTGGTGGCCGACCTTGATCGGCTCGCCGGTCATGTAGTCCGAGATGGCCTTGGACGCCTGGTAGCGGGCGTCCGACCTGGCGGCCGCGCGGCCCGCACGGTCGCTGTAGCGGTCGGCGCGGTCTGCGGCGCGCTCCTCGCGGTCGGCCTCGGCCTCGGCGAAGGATCGGCGCACGCGCTCGTTGATCTCGACCGTCACGGTGTGGCCGGCCGCGCGCAGGGCCTCGGCAGCCCGGTTGATCCGCCAGGTGTCGGCTGCCTTGTCGCGCGACCGCTTGATGAACAGGCCCTCGACCGAGCGGGAGAACCAGAAGCCGTGTTCTCTGACGATCTCGAAGATGCCGTCTCCCTTGCTGGAGCCGGTCAGGATCGTGCCTTCCGCCCGCGTGTGCGTGATCGTGATCTCTGCCATCTGGCGTTCCTCCTGGGTGGTCGGGGGGCAGGGCCGGGCGGCCCCGCCCGGTGGCGGTCAGACGGAGGCGGCGGCCTTCTCGCGGTCGAGCTGGGCGCGGGCGGCGAGGCGGGCCTCGGCCCATGCGCGGATCAGGGCGGTCCCGGCCTCGGCGGCGGCCTCACCGGCGCTCAGGCCGCGGTCCAGCCCGGACAGGTAGCGGGTGCCGAGCATGTTGAGGGCGTGGGGCCGGGTGAACGTCTCGACCAGGCCGTCGAGGTCGAGGTGAGGGAACGACTCGTGCAGGCTCTTCGCGGCGATGCCCGCGATCTTACCGACGGCCGTGGCGAAGTCCTCGCAGTCCTGCGGGCTCATCCGGCGGGCGGGCCGCACCATCTCGCGGGTGACGAGGACGGGGCTGTCGCCGTCGAGCTTGCGGCCGTCGCGCAGGGCGAGGGCGGCCGGTCACCTCCTTCGCGCGGTACGGGAGGGGGAGCATCAGCGGCCTGCGGTCGGCGTCCGACCAGTCCGGCGCGTACTGGCCGGGGCAGGCCGCGGCGGCGAGGGTGACGCCGGGCGCGTAGTAGCCGCGCAGCGTGTCGCCCTCGCGGATGTCGCGGGCGGGGATGACGTACGGGCCGACGGGCGCGAGCTGAGTGGTCATGGCGGGGTCCTCCTCGTTCACGGACTTAGTGGGTAGCCACTATGCGCGATGCACACAGAGGTCAGAACAGGCGGCCGGCCTCACCGGCCGCGCGGGCGAGGATGCTGGCGCCGATAGGGTCGGCGGCCATCTCGCGGGTGAGCGCGCGGAACTCGCGGGCGGCCCACAGCTGGCTGCGAGCGACCTCCTCGGCGATGCCCAGACCGAGCTGGCGGAGGGCGGCCCGGTCGACCTGCCCCTTGCTCACCGTCCTGCGTACGGCGACCGCGCGAGTGGTGTCGGTCTCGCGGGCGAGCCGCCGGGAGAGGTCGAGGGCGTCCTCGGCGTCCCCGGCCTCGGCGATCAGTTCGATCTCTTCGCAGATAGCGGTGGCGAGCATGGGGGCCTCCTGGGGGGTGAGGTTTAGTGGGTAGTCACTAATACCAACGCGGATTCGCCCCTGGTGGTTCCGGGTGTTCCGCGAGGAATCCGAGAAAAGTGCAGGTCAGAGGGAGTGGGCGGGGCCACTGACCCCGCCCGGGAGGCTCAGTCGATCCGGGTGGCGGCCATGGCCGCCTCGACGATCGCGAACGTCTGGCCCCAGGTGGCCTGCACGCACATGTACTCGGACCCGCCGTGACCCTCGCAGCCGAGGCGATGTAGGGCGATGGCGTGAGCCGGGCCGCATGCTGGCCCACAATTTCGTAGCGTCCGAACGAACCGGCGCCGCCAATACCTGGCAATGGCTGCAAGACCTTTCCGCTGGGGGTGATCCCGCTCGCCCGCGCCGCTGTTTCGCCTGCTGGATACCGTCTTACTGACCAGCGTCGACGCTTTCTTGGTCTAGCTGCATCTCTTCCTCGAAAAATTCTGAAGTAATCATCCCTGAGACAACACTCTGAATAACAATTGCAGTGGAGTCACGAAAGGCGCGAACTCCGTTTTGGAAGATTAGTATCGAGGCTATAAATCCGATCAGCGACCAGGCAGACCAGCACGCTGCAAGAACTACCCAAAGGGTTGCAGAGTATATTGCCACATTGAAGCGAAACTCCGCCTCTGAGTCGAGGCGGTCACACTCCATGTACAAGTCTGAGTGATTTGCAATAAGGCGCATGCGAAGTTCTGGAGTCTCGAATACCATCCTGTTGGTGAGGTTTTTGACACGCGTGTCCGCGATGTTTTCAATTCCGCGATTCTTGAAAGCCCTCCGTGCGTACATAGCCAGATGGGCCCACGACTCTGGCGTCATAAGCGCCGTATCCCCGTGAAGCCACTTAAGGAACGCAGCTATGCGCCGTCCTGGTATCTTCATGACATCACCAAGAAGATAGAGGGTGAAGGCTACAGCCGCCGTCACTATGGGCCTTCCGGCAATGTTCCCTAGCGCATATACGCGATGGATGAAGCCGTGCGCCTGACTACGCGTGGGTACCGAGTCCCCGAACAAGAGCCAGGCCTGAAATGTGCAGAGGACGCCAACAGCGAACGGGGTGCGGAAGTGGCGCAACCCAGGCAGCAGACTTGAAAGCATGCTCGTGATCATGCCCGGTATGCGGCCCCGAGGGGGGCGTTCCATGCAAGTGTGACCTCCGACCCCTGACGTCGCTGTGAGCCGCCGGGAACACGACGAAGCCCCCCTGATCTCGGCCTTGGCGCCCGCCTCGCTCGGGGGGATCTGGACCGTCCAGTCGCACCCGTCGTGCCGGACCGTGGCGGTCAGGCCGGTGTTCAGCTTCTTCCAGCTGGTGGCGGCGGCCGCTGCTGAGAAGATGGCGGAGGAGGTGAAGGCGTCCATTTCGGGCTCCTGCGGGGGTGAGCTTTAGTGGGTAGTCACTAATGCCAACGCGGATACGCCCCTGGTGGTTCCGGGTGTTTCGGGAGAAATCCAAGAAAGATGCAGGTCAGAGGGGGTGGGCGGGGCTGGTGGCCCCGCCGGGGCGGCTGGCGGTCAGCCGGCCAGGATCGCCTCGCCCACCTCGGTCAGGCTCACGCGCTGGCCGTCGTAAAGGCTGGTGGACTGGTCCTGCTGCGCCCACCCCTGCTCGATGACCCACAGGACCATGTCCTTGCGCGGCATGGCGCCCTGGCGGCTGGCGACGACCCTCATGTGGCCGACCCGCGTCTCCTGGAGCTCGATCCGCGTGTCGCGGATGGCCAGCAGGGTCCGCTTCTGAGCCGGGGTTGCCTTCGGGACCTCCACCGACTTGGGCGCGGGCGCCGGCCGCTCCTCGGCCACCGGGGCGGGCTCCTCGGCCGGGGCCTCTTCGTCGACGTCCAGGTCACTGGAGCTCAGGAAGCGGCGCAGGCCGTCCTGCTCGTGGATGCGCTGGGCGTTGGTGACTAGGCTCGTGCTGAGGGCGAGCCCGTACTCCACCAGGTCGGTCATGGCCTTCTGGCGCATCCTGGCCAGTCCCTCGCGGACGCCGTGGCGCTCGATGCGCACCATCAGGTCTGCCCACGGCTTGGCCATCGCGTCGGCCAGCATGGCGGTTTCCATGAGGTTTGTGAGGTCGGAGCGCTGGACCGCGCAGGCGTCGGCCAGGTTCTTGCGGGCCTTCTCGGCGGCCTGGGCCTCAGAGGTGGCGCGGACTTCGAGGAAGCGGAGGGCGGTCTTGGCGTCCATTTCGGGCTCCTTTGGGGTGGGGGGTTTAGTGGGTAGTCACTAATACCAACGCTTGTACGGTCTGTGTGATTCCGGGTATTTCGGGAGAAATTCGAGAAAAGTACAGGTCAGCGGCCTGCCGCGCCCCGTCGGCGTGCACCCATAGTGGGTACCCTCTATCCTGGTCGCATGGACAACACCCTCCCCGAGCCGTTCGCCGCGCTCGCCGATCTCGAAGCCGAGGCGACCATCGAGCAGGCGCAGCGGCTCACCGCGGCGCTGAACGCCGTGCCCGACCTGCAGCGGTGGCTGCGCGTCCAGCGGCAGAGGACCGTGCGCGGCCTCCTCGACTCCGGCCGTGACCGGGACGAGCTGGCGCCGTACCTGGAGGTCTCTCCGCAGCGCGTGTCCGACATCGCCAGCGGCCACACCCGCCACAAGGGATCCCGCAAGACTGCGTGACCTGAAACGACGAGCGCCCGCCGGCCCCCTCAGTGGAGGCGGGCGGGCGCTAGTGGTCGCTGTGGGTTGAGCCACACCCTTCTCCTGGCCTCGCAGTCACGTCGCATTCCGGCGGCCGCGCCGACGCCGCACCTTGGCGATCTCGCCTGCGATGGGAAGCCAGTAGTACGGAATGAAGGCGGCGATCACGGCAACGCCGAGTGGTGGAAGCAGGAGGCCGAGCAGGGTTCCGGTGGCGAGCCAGACGAGGGCGAGCCGGAAGCGGCGGCTGATGGCTGCGACGCCGGCTGAGTCGATGGTGGCGGCGAGCAGCCGGCGATCACGACGGACGTACCACCAGATGATGTTGAACAGAAGGTCCATGAACCAGAAAGCGCTGCCCTGGAGGACGACGGCGGTGCGCTCCCCCTGTCCGTCGCGGATTGCCGCGGCCAGTACGGAGGTGACGAACGGCAGGAACGCGATGCCCATCAGCAGCACGGTGTTGAGGAACAGGACCACCCGGTCGACGCTGCGGATGTGGTCGAACATGATGTGGTGGTTGGCCCACACCTGTCCGATCAGCATGAAGGTGACGACGTAGGCCAGGTAGGACGGCCAGAGCGCGGCGAGTCCGTGCAGCAGGTGGCTGGTGTCGTGCGGCGGGTGGATCTCCAGGACGAGCAGCGTGATGGCGATGGCGATGACGCCGTCGCTGAACGCGACCACCCGGGCAGGTTGGCGCTCGGCACCGAACGGCGTCGACGTTTCTGATCGGTCTGGTCCATGAACAGGCTCTGTCATCGCTCCGTTGCAACGTCACGGTCGGGGGCTGGAAGAGCCCGGCATGCCCAGGGGAGACCACGAGTGGGGATGGCCCGCCCCACTCTAGTGGCGACGGACACCGCGATAACCCAGATCGGGTAAATGTGGTCATACCACCAGTCCATGCCGGATGCAGACACCATGGGGCCTGCCGGCGGCCAGGGCGAACCGGCTGAGCTGCTCGGTCTCGTCCGGCACGGCCGGGAGCGGGAGCGGCTGGACCGGGCGGAGCGGGGCTGCCTTCGGCAGTCCCGGTTTCGGCGTCGGCCGCGCGGCCTCGGCCCGGAGCTCGTCGACGACCGCCGCGTCCAGGCGGTGCTCGGCGATCTCCTCGTCGGTGGGCACCCAGCCGGCGGGCACGGACCGGCCGAGCCGGAAGGTGATGCCCTGCACCTTCGCCCACGCGTTCCACAGCCGCTCGTCCCGCTCCTCAGGCGCTCGATCTCGTCGGCGTGCTCGGCGATTACCTCGTCGGCGTGGCGGGTGAGGGTGAGGACGTACGTGCCGACGCGCTCGCCGTTGCGGTAGTCGCCGGTGACGCGGAAGTCGCGCGCTATGGCCACCGTCGGGGAGGAGGGGGGCCGGTTCGTCATCCGTGGCTCATTTCGAGGTGCTTAGTGGGTAGGCACTATGTCCAACGCGTGAGGCCGCCTGGAGTTCCGGGGAGATCAGGAGAAATCGCAGGTGAGAGCAGGTTGCGGGCGTGTCCGGACACCCTGTCCGGACACGCCCGGACACTCCGTCCCGGGCGGAGCGCTCCCCTGCCTGGAGACTGTCCGGACGTGTCCGGCCGGCCGCCCGTCACGCGCTGAACTCCGCGTACAGGACGACCGGGTTGCGGGCCTCCTCGTCGTCCGTCCACAGCTTCAGCCACGGCCGGCCGGACTCGGACAGGCCGTGCGGCCACGGCTTCTCGCGGCGCACGCGGCGGGCGGAGTAGGCGCCGTGGAACCAGACCTGGCCCGCCACCGTGGCGTACGACTGGCCGATCATCTCGTCGGGGTCGAGCCCGCAGCGGGCGGCCTGCCGCAGCTGGTCGGCGAGGTCGGCTCGGGTGGCCGCGCTCGTCCAGCCGGGCAGCCCTTCGAGTGCCTTGTGCCGCAGGGCGCGTTTGGCCCGGCTGTCGGCGTCGGGGTGGCGCCGGTGGATCGCGCTGTCCAACGCGCGGTGAAGGTGGCGCGGCTCGGCCGGGGCCTGGTCGTCGTCGAGGTACTGCAGGGCGGTCGCGTAGATGCCGCGCACATGGGCCTGTGTGGGTCGCATGGTGGTCCTCCGGGATGGCGAGATGGACGTGTCCGGACACGTCCGTGGCCGTGTCCGGACAGGGCTGGCGGTCAGCGGGTGTCGGCGACGGACGCCGCGTAGGTGGCGTCGATGGAGTCGACGAGGCGGGCGGTGACGGTCTGCCGGTGGCCGCGCAGGACGGCGTCGGCGGCCTCGCCGGTGGGGCCGTTCACGGTGAGCCCACACGCGCACATGGCGAAGCCTTCGGTGCCGCCGCCGGTCTGGGCGTGCTCGCGGGCGAGCAGCCCGAGGCGGGCGGCGAGGGTGAGGCGGACGCGGCCCCGGCTGTCGACGTCGACCAGGCGGCGGACGCGCAGGCGCGCGGACTCGCCGGGCGGGATCTCGTGGCCACCGGCGACGATGTACCGGCGGTCGCCGTCGAGGACGTGGCGGGCGCCGCCCAGGCCGACCAGGGTGAGCAGGGCGCGGGTGCGGTCGTCGAGGTCGCCGACGGGCAGCTCGGGCTCCAGGGTGATGGAGCGCAGCGCGACCGCGCGAGTGGGGCCGTCGATGCGGGACCAGCGGATCGCTGCGCCCCCGCCGGGGGTGGCCTCCATGGCGTGGCCGCGGTTGCGGGCGCGGCGCAGGAGCATCAGCGCGTGGGCCTCGCTCGCGGCGCCCTGGCTGTCGCCGCCGGCGTGGGTGACGGTCTCTCGGAACATGGTGGCTTCTCCTTCGGGGAGTCGTGGGGGGCGAAGGGGCCCGGTGAGCGGCCGGGCCCCGTTGGGGCGGGTCAGAACCGCTTGAGGACGTCGTCCGCCGCGTCCAGGTGGCGGACGAACATCCACGGGGCGATGTCCTCGTGGTGCATCTCGTCGATCAGCAGGGCGAGGACCTGGGCGAGCGCGTGCATGTCGCGCGGGAGGTTGCGGGAGATGAGGTCGGCCGCGATTCCGCAGTACCGGCCCGCCGTGAGGGGGTGGAGGTCGGCCAGGCCGAGCCCCTCCTCGTAGGTGACGGCGAGCAGGTCGCCGAGGGCCTCGACGTCCGCGGTGAAGGTGGTGGTGGCCTGGCTCATCCCGGTCTCCTTGGGGGTCGGTGGTTGATGTCGCCAGTTCCATCCTTTGCGAAATCCACTTTGTTTAATCGTGTTGACAAAGTGGATTACGCAAAAGAACTTCCACGAAGCCGCAGGTCAGCGGCCCAGGCTGCCGAACATGACGTCGGCCACCGACCGGCCGCGCGTCCGGCCTCCCGAGCCGGGAAGCCTGCCGTAGACGACGCCCTCACCGGGGCCCCGCTCGGCCTTCGCCGGCTCAGGCCGGGCGCGCGGGTAGTCGCCGCCGTGGGCGGTGAGCCAGCAGGCCAGGCACAGGGCGGCGTGGGCGCACTCGGCGTCGAGGTCGAGCCCGGCCTGCGCGGTGAACAGCACGTGGCTGAACTCGCCTTCGCCGTCGTACAGGGCGGCCGCCCACGGTTCGGTGTGCTGCTCGGGCGTCAGGTCGGCGTTCTCCTCGGAGTACAGGAACACCTTCGGCCCGGTGTGGGCGTCGCCCTCGTCGGCGGTGCGGTCGACGCCGACGAGGACGTACGAGACGCCGCAGTCCTCGGCGAAGAACGCCGGGATGCCGAACTGGCCGAGGGCGGCGATCAGCTTGTCGCCGTCGGTCGGACCGGCCTGGGCTGCGGCCTTCCGGGCGGCCTCGTGCTGGGCGGCGAGCTCGGCGGTGATCTGGGTGGTCATGCGGTTCCTCCAGGGGTGAGGGGTGTCAGCGGGTGCGGGCGGAAGCGGCCAGCGCGGCGTGGGCGGTGGCGGCGGCGGTCAGTGCGCCGTCGAGGTACAGGCCCTTGAGGAGCCGCCAGTTCAGGCCCTGCTTGCGGTGCCAGTAGCGGGCCATGGCCATGCGGCCGGCCGCCGAGATCCACACCTTGTTCGAGTGCGGCGGGTGCGACAGCCAGCCGCGCTCGAGGAGCATGCTGGTCTGCACGCGCGGGATGCGGAACCATCCGGCGTCGACCCCGCAGATCCAGCCGTGCTCGTCGCGGACCAGGCGGGCGTGCTGCTCGTAGCGGTCGATCAGGTCGAGGTCCTCGGCCTGCCGGGGCGTCAGCCGCTCGGGGCGGACGGCGAACTCCAGCGTGCGCGACCGGCTGACCCGCCCGGCGATGACCAGGGCGCCGTACTCGCGCACGGCGATCGTCCGGCCCTTGCCCGTCGCGCGGCCGATCGCTAGGTCGGCCTCCCAGGCGGTCACGTAGCCGGTCGCGTACACGCCGGCGCCCACGACGATCTCCTTGAACGCGGCGTACTCGAAGCCGGTCGGGGACCAGGGGCGGGGCGTCCGGACGTGCGAGCGGGTACAGATGGTGGCGGGGTGCATCGGCGTTCCCTTCAGGGTCAGATCCAGTTGCGGACGGCGTGGAAGCGGCGCGAGCCGTACAGGACGGCAGCGTCAGCGTGGGCGTCGCGGACGTGAGCCGAGGCGGCGTCACGGGCGCTGTCTCGCGTGGTGGAGCGGTCGGACGTGGTGCAGTCGAAGCTGTCGCCGTGCGCCTCGATGACACGCACCTGGCAGCGCCACAGCCAGCCGTGGCCGTAGCGGGCGCCCGGGGTGGGCGACCAGGAGACGTAGGCCACGGGCGCGGGCGCCCCGTCGACCTGCAGGAGACTGTCGGTGCGGTGGTCGCCGTACAGGTCGCCGGGCAGGACGGTCGGCCGAATGTCCCGCCAGGTGAAGGCCAGCGGCGGCCACTCTTCGGGCGGGACCGGGAGCCGGTCGGGTACGCACTGGTCGGCAGCGGGCAGCTCGGGCCAGTCGGGCACGAGCCGGTGGAGGACGGTCAGGCGGTCCATGCGGGTCCTTTCTCTCTTTCGGTTCAGGCGGCCAGCTCGACTACGTGGGCCGCGATGCGGTGGCAGCACATGTGCTTGGCCTTCAGGCCCGCCGGGCACGTGCACGCGGCGCGCGCGGTGCGGTAGGCGGTGGTGCCGTCGGAGCTGACGGCGAGGAACACGGCGTTCTTGCCGGTGTCGCGGAGCGGGATCAGGCCGCCCATCTCCAGGAGATCGATGGCCTTGTCGACCAGGTCGCTCTTGTACTGGGCGGCGAGCTGGGGGGCGCGGGAGGCCCGGAACACCTTGCGGCGACACTTCGGTCCGAGGCCGTCGAATGACGGGTTGCGCAGCCGCCGGTGGCACTTCAGGCACCGGATGGGTTCCGCTTCGGTGACCTTCGTGGCGCGCATGGCGGCTCCTTGTGGGGTGGTGGGTGGTACTACTTCCATTCTTTGCAAAACCCACTTTGTCTAACCATTTTTGTGAACCTGAATAGGCAAAGAATCCTCCAGGAGTGCAGGCCACGGCAACGATCACCGCCACGCGGTCACTAAACGTGTTTTACAAAACCGACTTGTGGAAGACTCCGCACATGCCCAGGAAGCCAGGAGCCCAGCCGCAGCCCGACCACAAGCTCAGCGACGCCGCGCGCGACGCGATCCGCGCATGGAACGAGCACGTCGCCAAAGAGGAGGAGCTGCGCGAGGCTGCGCAGAACGCGCTCGCCGACGAGCTGAAGGCGAACCCGGACCTGCCCGTCGCGGCCCTCGCGAAGAACCCGGACGTGCCGTGGGGCATCGGGACGCTGTGGAACATCGTCGCCAAGTACGACGTCCCGGCCCGCCAGCCCAACAAGGCCAAGCGGACCGAGAGCTGACGCCGGCACAGCCGACAGAAGGGGCCACACCCATCGGGTGCGGCCCCTTTGCTGTGGGAGGTCGGGTGGTCAGCGGGCGAGCACGACGGCCGCCACAGCGAGCAACAGGATCACGGTGGCGATGACCTGCCCGCGCGGGATGTCGAAGAGACTCGCCACGGGGACGTCGATGATGCGCTCGCCGTCCGGCCGGTGCCCCGTGTGGGCGAGGTAGCGGTGCCGCATCTTCTCCCGGTGCAGCGCGCTGTCGGTGAAGCACAGGGGCGACGTCGTCCTGCACGCGTTGCATCGGTACTTCTTGGGCGTCATGGCCGCCCCCCCTTCTGATCACCTTCGGTCTTCCCCCTCATGGTGGCCGATGGCGCCGACAGTGCGTAACCGTTCGTGTCGTATCCGTCGCGCGGGATTCGGTCTGTTCGACAACGGGACGGCTGGGCCGAACAGACGGGCGAGGTCTACCGGGGTGCGCGCGGCACCACCTTCCACGCGGCCGGGCCCCTCTCCGAGTCCTGGACGATGTCGAAGGGCCGCCCATCGTCCGGCTCGCTGCCGTCTACACCCAACCCCTTCTGAGCCCCGCTCTCGGCGTTGTTGGCGTTGGCGTTGGCACTCTGACCAGCAACAACGGCACCCCCAAGGGCGGGGGCAGGAGAGGAGGGGCGGGCCGGGAAATCCGAGAGGTGCACGCCGGGCCCATTCCCGGCCGCCGTGCGCACCCCAGGACGCACCCGGATACCGGCCTCTGTCAGCACCCGACGGACGGCCCGGGTATCGGCCAATCCGAGGGCCTGCCGGAGGGTGGTGAGGAGCACCCCGCGGCCCTCCCCGACGAGGGCGTGCAGAGCCCTCGCGATGGCCTCGGGAGAGGGGTCCGCCGGGGCCTCCTCGGCGGCGCCGTCGGCAGCCTCGTCGACGAGCTCGGCGGGGGGCTGGCCGGACCGCTTCCGGAAGATCCGACTGGCCTTGCGGGTCGGCTTCCTCTCGGCGTCCTCGGGAGCCTCGACGCGGGCACGCTCGGCCACGACGACGGCCGCCGCGCCCCACGCCCCGATGAGGGCGGTCGGGCCGGTCTCGGGCCAGGTGGTGGCCGTCTTGTAGCAGCAGTAGGCGGCCCCGAGGGCGATGCCGAGGCGGTGGGGGACCTTCGCGGAGTCCGGGCCGCCCTCTCCCCCGATCCACTTCAGGACCTGGTGGATGAGCATGCCGCTGCCCTTGGCGACGGTCACGGCGATGGCCAGAAGCTGCCGACGGGCGGGGGGCTCGCCGGCGGCGCGGCGTGCGGCCTTGGTCTGGCGGGCGCGCTTACGGGCTCGTCGGGTGGCCGCGATACCGGCGTTGATGACGTCGGGGATCCACATCAGGCTGGCGTACGGGCGGAGGTCGGGCATGGCGAGGGCCCGCCGCGGGGCGGGCTCCTCGTCCTCGTCGTACTCCCCCGGCTCCGCGTCGTCGTCCTCGGCCGGGGTGGGCTGCTCCCCCGGCTCTTCGGCGGGCGGGGCGGGAGGCGGCTTCTCCGTCGGCTCGGCGGCGGGCTCTCCGTCGGGCTCGGGGACCAGGTGCAAGGCGGCAGTCATCGGCATCACGCCCACGAGGTGGCGAGCATGTCGAACTGGGTGGCGAGCCAACCAGGGGCGCCCCCGGCGCCGGCTGCGACCGTCGTGAACAGCACCCCGAAGAACATCAGGGCGCGCGGGGACAGCTTGCGGAACGCGATGATCGCGATGATGACCACGGCCAGGCCCGGCCCGGTCAACTGTGGGAAGGCGTGGCGCAGCATGCGGACGACGTCCATCAGGCCTTCCGAGATCCACGAGAACGGCGGACCGGCCGCCTTGAACGCGGACCCGGCGATGAACGACAGGATGAGGATCCACCACCAGGACAGCTGACCGGCCTTGCCGCCACCCTTGGTGCCGAACCAGAGGACGACGAACAGGACGGCGGCGACGCCGAAGATTCCGATGTGTCCGATGACGCTGATCACGGGGTGCTCCGCTTCAGGTGATGGGGGCGCCGTACCAGAGCGCGCCGACGATGACGGACGTGGACAGGGCGCGGACGGCCCAGGCGAGCAGCGGGAACCAGTTGCGGACGCGGTAGTCGAGGAGGAACAGGCCACCGGCGAGCCCAGCGATGAAGATGGACTCGATGTCGGCGAAGCCGTGGGCGGCGATGTACGCCGCGCTCAGGTAGCCCTCGTGGAAGGCGCCGATGTAGATGCCGCCGAGCAGGCCGGTGCCGTGGTACAGCAGCCACTTGTTGTGGGCCTCCACGGAGCGCCACCAGGTGAATAGGTTCTGCCGCTTAGGCGGCAGGCCGGGCGGGCGGCCGAGGACGGGCCGGTCCCAGTGGCGGCGGCCGGGCGCCTGCTCCTCCCCCACGTACTCGCCGTACTCGTCGTCGGGCGGGGACGTCTTGAAGATGCGGCGCCGGGAGGAGCGCGGCTTGGCTGGGGTCGGCGCGGGCTCCTCCCCCGCCGCCTCGTCGCCTTTCAGGCCCTCGTCGGCGGTGTCGATGTCCGGGTGGAGGTCAGCCAGGTCGGGCTTGCGGAGCTCCCACCACGGCGTCAGCCGATTGCCCGCCCGGGCGGACGGCTGCGCCTCCGCCCGGTCGACGGGCTCGGCCTGGTCGGCGGGCTCAGGGTCGGCGGGCCGGGGGAACCGTGCCCGCACCCAGTCCGGGAGCCTGCTGGCGCGCTGGCCGCTGTCCGCCGGCTGCTCGGGCACGGCGGGCGGCGGGGCGGAGGCCGGGCCTCCGGGGCCTACGTTGCGGCGGCGCAGCTCCTCCCGGATGCGCTGCTCGTCCTGGTCGTCGTCGGCCGGGGCGTCGTCGGTGGCGATGCGGAGTCGCTCGTCGGGTCCGGCGGTCATCGGCTGGTCCTTCCGGTCTTCGGGGGCAGCAGCCGCTCGGCGGTGTCCACGAGGTGGGCGCTGCGCTGGGTGGGCACGTGCTGGGCGTCGAGGCGGCGCAGCACGTGGCAGATGTCTTCGGCCGGGACGAGGAGGATGCCGTCGTAGCGGAGCTGGGTGCCGGGCCGCATCGGGCCGACCATGACGGCGATCGGGATGGCCTTGACGCCGAGGAGGCTGGAGACGGTGGCCGTCTCGTATCGCAAGGGCTTGAGCCGCTTGGACACGTCCCACTCGCCGTGCCACAGGCGTCCGTCGCGGACCCTCAGCCGGTGCCTGCGGTCCCACTTCTTCGGGTCCAGGACGTACACGCGGCCGGTCGGGGAGATGGCGAGGAGGTCGATGTTGGCCTTGCCGCGCGGCAGCCTGCGGTCTGCGAGGAATGCCCACCCGTCTGCGGTGAGCGGCGCCAGGAGCTGGGCCACGTACCGCTCCCCCTCCGCGCCGATCTGGGAGCGGCGGGCCAGGGCCTCCGCGCGGGTCGTAATCCCGGCCGCGGTGGCGATGCGGACGAGCGGGGTGCGTAACTCGCGGGCGCGGGCGTCGGCGGAGCGGCCGGCGCCCGTGATGCGCCCGCCGGGTCGGCGGGCGCTCGAGGTGCGGCCGGGGCCGCGGTACCGCCACCACCAGTAGGCGGCGACGGCAGCGGCCAGCAGCAGGACACCGGTCACCAGGTCCACCCGAAGGACAAGCACGCCAGAGAGGTGAGCCCGACGAGCCAGGCGAGGCGGCGCACGGTGCGGTTGCGGTGCTCGCCGTAGCCGCAGATGACCACCGCTGCTACGGCGTTGAGGACGATCCACGGGGGCATCAGGCGCTCTTCCTTCGCTTCTTCAGTTCGCGGTCACGGGTCCGGCGGACGGTGTCGCGCAGGTCCGGCCGGTCGCCGTGGACCGTGCGGACCGCGTCCGTGATCGCCGTCATCTCCGCCTCGTCCAGCGGCTGGTCGACGGCCCACTCGGGGTGGTCGTCGAGGAGCTGGCGGACGGTCGCGGCGATGGACTCGCCGATCGGGTGCGCTCCCCCAGCCGGCTGCGCGGGCGGCACCGGCGCAGCCGGGGGCGGAGTGGGCGCGGACTGCTGTCCGGACACCGGCGCAGACACGCCCGGACCCTGTCCGGACGGGGGCGGCACCGGCGGCGTCGGCGGCTCGGGCGGCGTCTGGACAGGCTGTCCGGACACCGCGTCCGCTGTCTGTCCGGACGTGTCCGAGGCGGTGACCTGCCGGGGCTGCGCGGCCCCCGCGATGATCGCCTCGGCCGCCCGGAACTCCGGGCCGGCTGCGCGCATCTGGACGGCACGCCGGTTGAGGCGGGCCAGGCGGACGCCGAGCAAGTGTCGACCGGCCATCTCCTGCTCACGGTCGGCGACCCAGTGAGCAACGTCTGGGTTCAGCTTCACCCGGTCCAAGCCCATGATCAGCCACCACAGGCCCTTGGCTGCGGCGTCCAGGAAGGAGCCGACGATACCGGCGGCGAGCTGGTCGAGGACCTGGCCGTAGGTGATGACGGCAGCCATGCCGCCGAGGAGCATGACCCACCCGGCGTTGCGGGCCCGAGCGGCACGGTCGGCATCCACGCGCTCGATCTGCTCGATACCGACGCACACCAGCCAGCTCGCCGTATAGACAACGCCTACGGCATAACTGACGACCGGGTGAAGCATCCGGGACATCAGCCCGCCGACACTCGCGGTAGTTCCGGCTGCGGCCAGCAGGGTGACGATGACCGCCACGGTGATGGCGCCGCGCCGAATGATCTCGTCCCAGTCACGCGGCGGCAGAGCGACCCACACCTCTTCGGTCACCATCCGCGTGGACGCGCGGCCGTCGATGACGGTCGTCACCGGCCGCTCGCGCGTCTCCTTCTTGTAGCGCACGCCAGGCTGCCGGGGCTGCGGCGTCTCGGGTGTCTGGGACATGGCTGTGCTGCCCTTCGGGCTCATGGATCGTCAGGGAAAAGGGCGGGGCCGCTCCGAGGGGGAAGTGGGCGGCCCCGCCCGGTCCGGTCAGGTCACCAGGCGCGCCCACGTAGGCGCTTGGGGACCGGCTTCTGCTTGTCGCCGTCGCGGAGGACTGCCGTGCGGTGACGCTGGCGCCGTCGGGCGCTGTCTTCCGCTTCGCGCTGCGCCTTCCGCTCCTTGGCCTTCCGGTCTCGCTCGGCCTGCTTGGCGGCGCGCACCTGGCGGCCATAGGTCACCGAGTCGCTCGCCGACGTCCGGCCCGCGTACTGCGTCCGCGCCAACTCACGGTCGTTGCGGCCGTCGAGGGACCGGAGGAACCTTCCGATGGCACCCATCAGCGGCCACCCCCCGCCAGGACCAGGGCGAAGCCCTCGAACCAGCCACCGCACTTACCGCACACGAGCTTGCTGCCCTCGGTCTTCATCTGCTGTCCGCAGCAGGTCATCGGCCGCCCCTCACCGTGAAGGAACCGGGCTGCGTGGCCAGGCCCCGCTGCACGGACGCTTCCGTCGCCTGCACGGCGTCGTTCCGGCCCGCACGGTCCTGCTGGCACGCCTGCACCGTCGCGGGCTGACCCGCCGTCTGGTTCGGGGTCTTCGTGTCGATCCGTCGGGTCACCGGGCCACCGCCTCACGCAGCCGGGCCCCGTACTCCCCGCGCGTCACACCGCCGTCGACCGGCGGCAGCATCGCGAGGACACCACCGGACAGATTCGGCTCGCCCTGCGCCTGGTCGTCCGCGAGCTGCTGCGCAACGGCCTCCGTCATCGGCTCACCGGGCCGGTCCTGCTCCAGCAACCGGGCGATCTCCAGCAGGGCTCGCCGCACCGCCTCCTCGGAGGTGGCCGCCCTGCTGCTCGTCCGCATCTTGGCGTCCGTCACTGGGCACCCCCCGCCTCGTCCTCGCGGCGCGGGTGCGGAAAGCGCGGGATCACCGGCTCGTTCTCGTCGTCCGACCAGCCTGCGGCGCGGGCCGCCTCCAGCAGCCCGGCGGCGAACTTCCCGCGCTGGGCGTTCTCGGGGTTCGGCGCGAGCTCGCGCACCACCGTGGCAATGACCCGAGACTCGGCCTGTCCGTGGCCCGCCGCCTCGAACGAGACAGCGCCGACCCGAGCGAGCCACTCCATCCAGTCCACCGAGGCGTCCGGGTCGCCCTCCGCGTACCGGCCGGCCAGCTCGACGAGCACGCCGACCGCCTTGCACTTCTGTTCGTCGGTGACGTCCCTCATGACACCCGGGCAGGCGTCAGTACTCTTTCCCATGCGTCAGCTCCATCTGACGTGGGCCCCCAGCCAGCGTTTCCTAGGCCCTGGCTGGGGGCCGCTGTGTACGTGCGACCCGGGCGGGGCCGCTTTCGCTAGCGTATGGAACTCCATACACTGGCGCAAGCGGACCCGCCCGGATTGAGGGGCATGGGTGTGACAGAAGAGCTCGAAGAGGAGGTGCGGCGGGTGCTTGACGCCCTTGATCAGGTCGAGGCGATGGAGGACCCCGTGGCCCGGGCGCGAGCGGTAGCTCAGCTACTCAAGGACCAGCCGAACCGGAACAAACGCCTCAAGCAGCTCCGGGACGATGCCGTACGGCGGCTCCGCGACGACGAAGGCATGTCACTGCGCAAGATCGCGGCGGAGGTCCAGGTGTCACTGGGGACCGTGCAGGACATCCTGCGCGGCCATACCGGCACCTGGTCCAGCCGCCCGCGCAAGAGCGGGAGCAAGGATGCAGAAGACAGAGGCGACGCCCAGTAGGCCAGCGGCGGTCTACCGGCTGTGGGCCGAGGACGGCACGCTGCTCTACATCGGGTCGGCGTACAACCCGGAGGAGCGGGCAAAGGCTCACCGCCGTACGGAGTGGGGACCGTTGGTCGCGCGACGAACCGACGAGTGGCACTGCAGCCGAGAGGTCGCCTACGAGGCCGAGGCGGACGCGATCGCGGCGGAAGACCCGCGGCACAACGTGGCCGGAACGCCGAGGCATACGGGCCCCGCCGAGCGGGGCCGCGTCCAGCGCGAGGCCAGTGACGCACGATGGCGCGTCGCGCTGGCGGCAATCCGAGCCGGCGCGTCGGCCGAGGAGGCACGCCGCGCTGGCGGCTGGGCAGAAGTCGAGTACCTGGAGGCCTCAGGCCTGATGCAGGGGCTCGCCGCGAAGTGGCGTCGCCAGATGGAGGAGCAGGGCGGGACCTACAACTCGAAGAACATGAGCCTGCCTGCCGCAGTAAACGGCCGACTGACCTGGGAGATGCGGGCAAGCGAGGTGCATGCTGCACGGGCCGGCGGCCAACTGGGCTGGACCCCCACGTTCCCCAACATCGACCGCTGGGAGCGGCTGCAGCCGACACTCGCCGAGTGACCGGCCCTGACAGCAGGAAGCCCCCCCCCCCGTCGCTGCGCGGTGACGGGGGCTTCTGCATGGCACCGACGCTGCTCAGTCGTCGATTGCGGCGCTTTCCCGAAGGCTGCCGGGACCGAGAGTAGCAGGGTGCTCGCTCAGCGTGCGTGACGTGTGATCTTGCGCTACGGTCCTGGCGAGCAATCAGCACGTAGATGAGATTGCCTCTGGTGCACACAGCCCCCTCGATGCAGGGGGCTGTCGTGCGTCTTGGGCCGGAGGGCCGCGACAGCGCCCCCATTTCCCCGCTCTGGATTCGGGGGCGCTGTGCGGTGGGGACGGCCGGGCGCTCGGGGGGCG
>NZ_MUBM01000269.1 GCF_002154505.1 Streptomyces carpinensis
CCCCGAACATCCCCCGCAGGCCCCCCGGTCGGTGAGACCGAGGGCGCCGGGCGCAGCCCGGCAGGTGCTCGGAGCGGCTCCCTACCCCGGCGAGGCGGCGTACGGCGGGCACCGTGTCGGCCTGGGTGCGTGTCGGCGCGGGCGGGCAGCTCGTCGGCGTCCGGGACAAGGCTGTGGGGGTGCGGCATCGCGCAGGTGATCGGCTCGGTGTGACGGTCCGTCGGGTCACGGTCGCGCTCGGCTCGCGCGTTGCCGGATCACGCCGGGGCGGACGCCGGGCACCGGCCGCGTGCTCTCGATCGGGGCTCGAGGGAACGTCGTGCGGTTCCCGAGCGGGCCGGTCGAGCCTGGCGAGGTGGGATGACGTTCGCGGTCGAAGGAGTCCTGATGGCGTTTCCCGGTGTCCGGCGCCTGCGGCGGTTCACCCGCGCCCTGGTGGCCCAGGTCTGGCAGGGCCTGGTCGCCGCCGGCGCCATCCACTTCGCGAGCGAGACGGCCCGGGTGAATGCCCACCTGCTGGACGCGCCCCCACCCGGCCATCCCGAGCGCCTGCGACCCGACCTGCCCCTGACCGCGGTGGAGCGTGCCCTGCAGAGAGAATTCGACCCGGCGGGCTGAGGAGCCGCGGGACCCTGCCGTGTCAGGCGGCGTACAGGTCGAAGGTGGAAGTGCGCCGCGGTCCGGACACCACGTCCAGCTGGGGGTCGACGGTGAGCATCGCCTGGTGCAGCCGCTGCAGCTGCGGTGAGGGCTCCACGCCCAGCTCGTCGACCAGGCGTCGGCGCAGCCGGTGGTAGACGTCGAGCGCGGCGGCCTGCCGGCCGGAGCGGTACAGCGCCACCATGGCCTGCGAGTGCAGCCCCTCGTGCTCGGGGTGCCGGGCGATCAGTTCCGTCAGCTCGGCGGTGACCTCGGCGTGCCGGCCGAGTCTGAGGTCGGCGTCGATACGGCGTTCCCGGGTGACGAGCCGGCTCTCCTCCAGCCGCATCGCCTCGATCTCCAGGACCGGGCCGACGCGTACGTCGACCAGGGCGGGCCCCTGCCACAGATCCAGCGCCTTGCGGTAGGTGCGGGCGGCCACCTCGTCCTCGCCGTCCTCGAAGGCGTGCTGGCCCTCGGTGACGAGGCGCTCGTAGGCGTGGACGTCGACCGCGTCGGCCGGTATCTGCAGCAGATAGCCCCCGTGCCGGGTGGCGAGCACGTCTTTCGCGGTGCCGGGCGCGCCCGGCCCCATGGCGGTGCCGAGCCGGCGCCGCAGCTGAAGTATGTAGGTCTGCAGCGTGGTGAGGGCGCTCTGGGGGAGTTCGGTGCCCCAGATCTCCTCCATGAGCGTGGGCACGGGCATGACCCGGCCCGGGTAGAGGGCGAGCAGGGCCAGGATCTGGCGCGGCTTCCCGGCCGTCGGAACGATCGACATCCCGTTGACATCGGCACTCAGTGGACCCAGAACGCAAATCTTCATGGTTTCCTCCCCGTACCTCGACGGCTGGACTCGGCTTCCGAGCCGGTGTGCGAATCGGTGCCCGAGGTTCGTCGATATTGCGCCACGCGGGAACCCTGTGTCCTTACTCCGCGATGTATGCACGAGGCGTGCCGTATCCCGTCGCGACTCCGCCCTCGGAATTCATCGAGGAATCATTGAGCGGTCTTCTTGCACTGCCGTTTCCAGCTGTGTCCGAGACGTCTCCGGCAGGGTCTGGCCACTGGGAAAAGGCAGAGTGGGCCGCCGCCGATGGAAGTGATCCCGCCCGGCAACCGAGGGCCCCTTCGTTTTCCCTTCGGGGCATCACGAACGTCGCATGACGTGAACTGGTGCGGGCCCGGAAAATCGCTGGAGCCGTACTCGCGTCGCCCCTGCCTCCACACGCACCGTCCATGGTCTGATTTCCGGGGAGTTTTAGCTTCGCTTTTTCTCCGACCGGAATCGGATCATCAGCCGGAGTCGTCCGGAGCCGTCCATGGAATTCGGCGTGCGCTCCTTTCCGGTCCGGTCCGGATCGCAGGAGCGCGAGCAGGTACGACGGCGTGACGCGCTCGCGGCTCCCGGTCCCGCCGGGCCGTCCCCGGCGCCGGTCCGTCGCGTCCCGGCCCCTCGGCCCCGCACGCGGCACCGGGCCCGCGGCAGGAGGCCCCGATCCGCCGTTTCGGGCGTCTGCCGGCCCGGGCGGGGCAGCGCGGTCGCAGGCGCGGTCCCGCGGCGGTCGGCCGGCGCGCCTGGCGGGCCGGTGCGGTCCCGCGGCCGGGAGGCGCGTCAGCCCACCCGCGCCACGGCCGGACCGGTGACCTCCGGGCCGCGGGCCGCGACGGCCTCGGGGCCGGCCATCAGGATGGAGCGTTGCAGCCGGCTGAGTGTCGCCGAGGGCTCCAGGCCCAGTTCTCGCACCAGGGTGGTGCGCAGACGCTGGTAGACGCCGAGCGCCTCGCCGCGGCGGCCGGAGCGGTGCAGGGCCACCATGAACTGACCGTGGAGATTCTCGTGCAGGCGGTGCCGGTTGACGAGGACGGTCAGCTCGGACAGCAGCTCGCGGTGGCGGCCGAGCCGCAGATCGGCTTCGATGCGCTGGTCCAGCGCGCACAGCCGGGTCTCCTCCAGGCGCTTGACCTCGAGGCCGATCCGGCTGCCGGCGGTCACGTCGGCGAGCGCCGAGCCGGTCCACAGGGACAGCGCCTCCCGCAGTCGCCGCGCGGCGCCGGAGAAGTCCTCGGCGTCCATGGCCCGGTAGCCCGCCCCGGCCTGCCGTTCGAACTCGCGGAAGTCGACCCGGCCGCCCCGGGTGTCCAGGCGGTAGCCACCGGGGAGGGTGACCAGGATGTCCTTGGCGGTGACGTGCTCCTCACCGGCCTTGGCCAGCGCTTCGCCGATGAGCTCCCGCAGCTGGAGGACGTAGGTCTGCAGGGTGGTGCGGGCGCTGCGCGGCGGCTCGTCGTCCCACAGCTCCTCGATCAGGGAGGAGACCTGGACCACCCGGTCGGCGTGCAGGGCGAGCAGGGCCAGCACCTGACGCGGCTTCGGGGCCGTCGGTGCGACCGAGATGCCGTGCTCACGAGCTGACAGCGCGCCCAGAACTTCGATGTCCACTGTCTTCTCCCCCTTTGTCCAATGCCGGTTGCGTGCGGATCGATGCGGCGAGGGCCGCCGCTTGGACGCCGGGACGGCGTTCGACGGCTCTGGCTCGAACCCGATTAAAAAAACAGCACAGTCGGTTTGTCAATGGGAGGGGGCTAGGTTCAGCCACACGAGCCGCCCGACCGCCGGCGGGGGGCGCCCTGAACAGTGATCGCACACGCCAAAGAGCCCCCGGACGGTCTCAGTTGAGCCGCACGGGGGCTCCGGCACGGGTGCGGGCGGAAGGTCGGCGGGTCGTCGGCGGGCACCCCGCAGGCCACGCCGCGGCACCGCGCCGACCGGCGACCTCAGAGGATCAAAAGGGGCGAACCCTCCAAATAAAACAGACCGTACGGTCTTATATATGGCCCGGCGTGCCGGCCTCCTGGATCCGGTTCCCGGCTGTCGGCCCCGGCTACTGCGGGTGGCTGCCGGCCGCCACGAGGCCGTCGAGTACGGGGGCCGCGGCCAGCCTCGGCAGCAGCAGCTGCCAGAACCTGGTGATCGTACGGTGCGAGAGCCACGCGGGGTCCTGTGCGCCCAGCACCTCGAAGCCGGTGGTCGCCGCCACCACGGAGGCCGCCACCTCCTCGGGCGTGACCTCGTTGAGCACCCCCTCACCGGCCGCGCGTTTCAGCGCCGCCTCGACCCACTGGCGCCACTGTCCGTGCAGGTCCCGGCCTCCCTCGCGGACCCGGTCGCGGCTGAGCTCGAAGCCCGCGCGCAGCACCACGTCCTCGGTGAGCCGGCGGGCGAGGTCGTGCGAGACGTTCACCAGCAGCTGCAGGGCGTTGCCGGCCGCGCCGTCGTGGGCGGTGACGATGCTCTCCAGCCGTTGCGCCGCGGCATCCTCCACCGACTCGGCCAGACGGGCCTTGCTCGCGAAGTGGAAGTGGAGCGCTCCGTTGCTCACCCCGGCCAGTGAGCTGATCGTGGTGAGGGAGGCCACGCTGAAACCGTCCCGGCGGAAGACCGTGGCGGCCGACTTGATCAGCGCCTCGCGGGTACGCAGCGCCCGTTCCTGTTTGGCCATTCGAAGTGCTCCGTTACTGCGGCGGGTTGCCGTGCTTGCGGGAGGGCAGGTCGGCGTGCTTGGTGCGGAGCATCGCCAGCGAGGTGATGAGCACCTCGCGGGTGCCGGCCGGGTCGATCACGTCGTCCACGAGGCCGCGCTCGGCCGCGTAGTACGGGTGCATCAGTTCCGCCCTGTACTCCTTGACCATCCGCGCCCGCATCGCCTCGGGGTCCTCGGCGGCGGCGATCTGACGGCGGAAGACGACGTTGGCGGCGCCCTCGGCGCCCATCACGGCGATCTCGTTGGTCGGCCAGGCGAAGGTGAGGTCGGCGCCGATCGACTGGGAGTCCATCACGATGTACGCACCTCCGTACGCCTTGCGCAGGATCAGCGAGATCCGCGGCACGGTGGCGTTGCAGTAGGCGTACAGCAGCTTCGCGCCGTGCCGGATGATCCCGCCGTGCTCCTGGTCCACACCCGGCAAGAACCCCGGAACGTCCAGGAAGGTGACGATCGGGATGTTGAAGGCGTCGCACATCTGGACGAACCGGGCCGCTTTCTCCGACGCCTCGATGTCCAGGACGCCGGCCAGGGTCTGCGGCTGGTTGGCGACGATGCCGACCACCCGGCCGTCCAGGCGGGCCAGCGCGCAGACGATGTTGCGGGCCCAGCGCTCGTGGACCTCCAGGTACTCGCCGTCGTCGACGATCTCCTCGATGACCTTGGCCATGTCGTAGGGCCGGTTGCCGTCGGCCGGGACCAGGTCCGGCAACATCGCGGACCGGCGGGTCTGCGGATCGGCGCACGGAACGTGGGGCGGGTACTCCCGGTTGTTCTGCGGGAGGAGGGAGAGGAGGTAGCGGACCTCGGCGATGCAGGTCTCCTCGTCGTCGTAGGCGAAGTGACACACGCCGGAGGTCTCGGCGTGCACGTCCGCACCGCCGAGGCCGTTGTGGGTGATCTCCTCACCGGTGACGGCCTTGACCACGTCCGGGCCGGTGATGAACATCTGCGAGGTCTCGCGGACCATGAACACGAAGTCCGTCAGGGCGGGGCTGTAGGCCGCGCCGCCCGCGCACGGGCCCAGCATCACCGAGATCTGCGGGATCACACCCGAGGCCTTGGTGTTGCGCCGGAAGATGCCGCCGTAGCCGGCCAGGGCGCAGACGCCCTCCTGGATACGGGCGCCCGCGCCGTCGTTCAACGACACCAGCGGAGCGCCGGCCGCGATGGCCATGTCCATGATCTTGTGGATCTTCGTGGCGTGCGCCTCGCCCAGCGCACCGCCGAAGATGCGGAAGTCGTGGGCGTAGACGAAGACCGTGCGGCCCTCCACCGTGCCCCAGCCGGTCACCACACCGTCGGTGTACGGCTTCTTCGCCTCCAGGCCGAAACCGGACGCCCGGTGCCGGCGCAGCTGCTCGACCTCCTGGAAGGAACCCGGGTCCAGGAGCAGCTCGATCCGCTCCCGCGCGGTCAGCTTGCCC
>NZ_MUBM01000027.1 GCF_002154505.1 Streptomyces carpinensis
CACCTTGTTGGTGCGGATCGAATCCTCGAGCTCCGCGACCGTGGGGTGTCCGTCCGCGTCGATTCGGCGGTGCGGCGGCACTCGTGGATCACGTTCAGTCCACAGTTCACGCTGGACGACAGCCTCGTCTACCCGCCAAGGTCTGAGCAGCAGCCGACTCGTCTCGAGTAGAACCTCGCTGCCCGGCGCGCCAACAGTCATGACAGCAACCATCTCACGGGCGAACGAGCTGTCGTGCCACGGGGCATGGCGCCGATCGTAGACGCTCGATATGCGGGACAACCGAGATCCATCCCTGAGCGTCGCCTTGGACCTGTGCACGTTCGGCTGTACCCGGTGGGACACGTTGATCTGTTGCGCCGACATCCCGCTTCGCGGACACGGCAGTGCCGTCATTTCTCCTCGACATCTCCGAGCTCGTTGATCACTAACTTCCTCCGGAAGCCGTCGACAAACGCTGTCCCCAGACATCAACGAAGCCACACGCCCGCACCCGGCTCGAGCCGCCACCCTCGCCCGCGAGCTCAAGGCCCACGACTTCACCCGCCTGCGCGTGGGCACCCGAGCCGACACCACCCGCCGCGGCTTCACCGCCCGCGACATCACCCACCGAGAACTCGGCCCGGTCGTGGAACTCACCGCACTCGGCCCCGACCGCGAGGACCGGCACCGCGCCATCGCTGCCGTCCTGTACACCCACTACCCCCGCTACACCGCCACCGACCAGGGAACCAGCCTGCTCGCCTGCCGTACGACGGGCGTTGCGGGGCTTTCCTCAACCACGGCCAGGGTCACCTCACCCGCCGTGGGGCCCCGGCTCTGCACGCCGACACCCCCTCGTTGTTGGCGGGGCTTCCCCTACCCCTCCCGAAGGGACCTGTCCTGGTGACCGCCTCAACCGCCCTACCTCAGGCCCGCAGCACTGCCCGGACGGCTGTGGCACCGCTCCAACGGGCCGACCACACCGACTACGTTGCTCTGCTCGACCTCACCACCTCCGGCGAGGGCCTCCCGGCTGAAGCCCGTCAGGTCCTCGCTTCCCCCGTTCAGGCCACCGTTCACCCACGGTCCTGCCTTGTGCTTGACCGCCCGCACCCGTCGTAGCCCTCAGCCAGTGGGCGGCGGACTTGAGGTTGTCCCACACGAGCACCATGGGTGCGCCGAGCTGCTGGTGGGCGGCGATGAGCAGGTCGCGGTAGTCGGTCCAGGTGAAACTGCGTCTGCCGCCCCGCTTGTGATCGACGTGCCGCTTGGGCCGGTAGATCAGCCGTGAGCGTTCACCCTGCTTGTAGCAGGCCAGAGCAGCGACGGAGAAGCGGCGCTGAGAGCGCCCTCGCACCCGGATGACGGGTGTGCGTCCGCGCCGGGCCCAGGTCCGTGCGGTGGGCGGCGTCATCGAGAAGCCGGCCTCGTCTTCGAAGCACAGCCAGGCGTCGAGCGCCGCCACGGACCTTCCACCTGCGGCCAGGTCTCCTTAACCCAGCCCGCCACGGCCTCCTCGTCGCGCTTGATTGCTCGGTGGGCCGGGACCTGGTGGCTGAAGCCGTGCCGGTGCAGCATCTGCGCGATCGCCGACAGCGTCATGCTCTTGTGGAACCGGCGCCCGATCAGCGTCTTGATGCGCGCCAGCGTCCACGTCTGGTCAGGCCAGCCGTGCGCGACCGGCCCCTTGGCGAGCTCCTGCTCAAGCACGGTGAACAGGGCCTCACTCAGCTTGGGCCGTGACACCGGCCCGGCAGACCGCAGCCCCTGGGTGCCGGCATCGTGCCAGGCTCGGCGCCAGCGCTGCACCGAGCGCCCACTCACCCGTAAGTCCTTGGCGACCTCGGCGTTGGAGGCACCCGCAGCGAGTCGCTCCGCGGCCTCCAGCCGGATCCGCTCGCGAAACGCCTGCCGATCAGGCGTCAGCCCACCACCCTGCGGATATCTCACGCATCAGACATACCGCGACGTCACACATCGTCAGCCCTCAACGACATCACGCCGCAAAGGTCAGTAGCTGATCGACGACGGCAGGCGGACCAGCCAGCTGCACTTGCGTGAAAACCGGCTCCGGCGTCTCTGTGCTCACCGCTACTCCCTGAGAAGACGGGCGGCCGGTCCGCCGGGCGCGTGACCGCAAAGGCCCACCCTGATGAAGGCGCCGTAGGCGACGCGCGATCAGTGTTGCAGGCACGACCTGGCCCAGAGGAACAACCGTGCACGCATCGTGCTGTGGTGGAGGAAGCCCGAGGCTACGACATTCGGGGCCGGGACAGCTACCGCCCACCACGTTCCGGCCCGCGGGATCCAGGTGGCCGGCCGAAAGGCCGGAACGTGACGGCGGCGACCTGGTGATCCCCTGGCGGGTGCGCTGCCCACGCAGGCATGTACGCGCAACCGCTGCGTCCAGCGTGCGCACGGAAGGGTGCCTTCGTACGGTGTTGAGTGCCCGGCTTCGGACAGGACAGCAGGGCGTGGCGGTCCCGCGCTCCCGTCGCACGTTGCGCGGGACCGCCCTTGCGCTCTCGGGCGCCCGAGGCGGATGACCTGCCCACGGTCCCGGTCCCCGCCGCCCAGGGCTCCTTGCCTCCCCCCGGCGCAGCAATCCCCGCGCAGCTACCGCATCGTGCGTAATGCGCCGTGTGCCGCAGCGCACAGCAATCGGGGCCGGGCGCCAGCCCGCAAGATGGAAGACGCGGTCTCCGCTCCGTGTCCCCCGAGCCGGAGCGGGGGCCACCTCGCGCGCCGGCAGGGGACGGCCCTGGACAGGGCTCAGTCTCGTGACCAGGCGCGCGGGGGAGCCGAGCGGCCGAGATCAGGGCCCTAGTGCTGGCGCACGTACAGGAAACAGCGCAGCCGCACGCCCGGTTGCCCAGGATCCTGGGTAGCGCGCTCCATCTCCTGACTGGGGTGCGGAGAACACTTCCAGTTGTGCCCTGGATATGACTGCCTCTGGCAGCTACGAGCCCGCCACGCCTCGCGCGTCGCCCCAGAGGGCGGCGCGCGATTCGCTGCGGTGACCAGGGGCGTGGCATCGATGGCACAGGGAGTGTCTTGGCTTACACATCCCAGTCGAAATCGGCTGATCCGGCGCGCCGGGCAGCGGCGAGATCACTGAGCCGGAGGCCGAACACCGGCCGGCCATCCGATACCCGCAGCCAGGGCACATACCGCTTCAGGCGTCCCCGTCCGGGGACGAGTAGAACCGTGCGGGGGCTACTCCAGCGGGCGACTCGGGGCGGTCAGCGATCGTCGGGGTCTTCCTCGCTCTGTAGACGTGCGCCGATGTCGGTGGCCCATTCCAGGGCCCACGTCCGCAGGGCGTCGATCTGGTCGGGCTGGAGGCCGTAGTCGGCGTAGTCCTGGTCATCCCACCACTCTGCGCCGACGAGACGGTCTCGAAGGTCTTCCAGATTGAAGGCGTACCGTGCGTGGCGTCGACCGAGGGTCTCCAGGTCGGCCTTGGACCGGTGCTAGGAGGCGGCATGGATGTCGATCAGATCGCGCACTGCGCCTCTGTCGGCAAGTGCCCGAACCTTTGTGCCGATCACGTCGTCCAGCGAGAGCACTGGGCCGTACTCGCTGGACGTCGGTGGGTGCCAGAGGACCTCTTTCAGGACGTCGACCTCGCACTGTTGGCCTGTGCCGGGGGTCTGTGGTGAGGAGACGGCCGGAAAGCGCCCCGATCTCGATCTGTTCGACCTGCCAGCCACGTTCTGTGAGCCCGTTGCTCACGGAGCGGACAATCTCGCTGATCGGTGCCGGGTTCTCGGTGGCTACGTCGACGTCCTGGGAGAGGCGGTCGACCAAGCCGTGAGCTTGGACTGCGTACCCGCCGGTGATCACCAGGGGGTATGGGTTTCCGATGTCGAGGACGTCGGCCAGGAGGCGACGGTGCAGTTCGGAGAGGTTCACGCGGCCGTGGTGGCCTCGGCTGCAGGCAGGTCGGGGAAGCGGTTCTCCCAGGCGTCGCGGAGGGGACGGCTGATCAGCGTACGCAGGATGGGCCACTGGGCGATGAGCAGATCGCGGTTGAGGAAAGCGATCAGGTCCTGGCGCTGCCCTTCAGCCAGCACGGTGCGGTAGAGACTCATCCGCGAGCGGGGCTGGCTGAGCCCGTACGAGCGGCGGCCGGACCAGACGACATGCAAAGGCAGATCCACCGTGCCGGTCGCCGGACCGGTCAGCTCCTCCAATGACGTGGGGAGCCGCAGTGCGTACTGCTCCCGCAGCAGCTCGAATGCGCTCGGCGCCGCGGACGTGGAAGACACGGACATGCCTCCCAGTATCGCCCCTCGGGCACCGCGGTAACCACAAAACGACGAAGGCCCACAGCCTCCGGGCTGGCTGACCACCGCCACGGTGCACCAGAACGCCGAGATGCCCGGGAGAAGGTCCCTCGGCCGGAAAGGGGGACGGCTTCATCGCCCAGGACGGCGGGCGGGACATCTTCGCCCACTACTGCAACCTCTCCGGCACCGGTCACCGCGAGCTAGTGCCGCATCAGGCAACG
>NZ_MUBM01000270.1 GCF_002154505.1 Streptomyces carpinensis
GCTGCACGACACCACGGCGGTCCTCGACGAGCTGGAGGAGGTCTACCTGCGGGACGCGGTCTACTTCCACCACCCCCGCTACGTCGCCCACCTCAACTGCCCGGTCGTGATCCCGGCGGTCCTCGGCGAGGCCATGCTGTCCGCCGTCAACTCCTCCCTGGACACCTGGGACCAGTCGGCCGGCGGCACCCTGATCGAGCGCAAGCTCATCGACTGGACGGCCGCGCGCGTCGGACTCGGGCCCGCCGCCGACGGCGTGTTCACCTCCGGCGGCACCCAGTCCAACCTCCAGGCACTGCTGCTGGCCCGTGAGGAGGCCAAGACCTCCGACCTCGCGAAACTGCGCGTCTTCACCTCCGAGGTGAGCCACTTCAGCGTCAGGAAGTCCGCGAAACTCCTCGGCCTGGGCCCGGACGCCGTCGTGTCGATCCCCGCCGACCACGACAAGCGCATGCGGACGGTCGCGCTCGCCCATGAGCTGGAGCGCTGCCGCCGAGGCGGCCTGGTCCCGATGGCCGTCGTCGCCACCGCCGGCACCACCGACTTCGGCTCCATCGACCCGCTGCCCGAGACCGCCGAACTGTGCGCCCAGTACGGCACCTGGCTGCACGTCGACGCCGCCTACGGCTGCGGACTGCTCGCCTCCCTGAAGTACCGGGACCGCATCGACGGCATCGAGCACGCCGACTCGGTCACCGTCGACTACCACAAGTCCTTTTTCCAACCCGTGAGTTCGTCCGCGGTTCTGGTCCGGGACACGGCCACCCTGCGGCACGCCACCTACCACGCGGAGTACCTCAACCCCCGCCGCATGGTGCGGGAGCGCATCCCCAACCAGGTGGACAAGTCCCTCCAGACGACCCGCCGCTTCGACGCGCTCAAACTGTGGATGACGCTGCGCGTGATGGGCGCCGACGGTGTCGGCGAGCTCTTCGACCAGGTCTGCGACCTGGCGCGGGAGGGCTGGCGGCTGCTGGTCACCGACCCCCGCTTCGACGTCGTGGTGGAGCCCGCCCTGTCCACGCTCGTCTTCCGCTACATCCCGGCGGCCGTCACCGATCCGGTCGAGATCGACCGCGCCAACCTCCACGCCCGCAAGGCCCTGTTCGCCTCCGGCGACGCCGTGGTCGCGGGCACCAAGGTGGGCGGCCGCCACTACCTGAAGTTCACCCTGCTCAACCCCGAGACCCGGGCGGCCGACCTCGCCGCCGTCCTCGACCTGATCGCCGGCCACGCCGAGCAGTACCTGGGAGAGTTCCTTGACCGCGCGTCCTGAAGCCCCGAACGACCCTTACGACTTCGTGGGGATCGGGCTCGGCCCCTTCAACCTCGGCCTCGCCTGCCTCACGGAGCCGATCACCGAACTCAGCGGCGTCTTCCTGGAGTCCAAGCCCGACTTCGAGTGGCACCCGGGGATGTTCCTCGACGGCGCCCACCTGCAGACCCCGTTCATGTCGGACCTGGTCACGCTGGCCGACCCGACCTCGCCGTACTCCTTCCTGAACTACCTGAAGGAGAAGGGCAGACTGTACTCGTTCTACATCCGTGAGAACTTCTACCCGCTCCGGATCGAGTACGACGACTACTGCCGTTGGGCGGCGGGCAAACTCGGCAGCATCCGGTTCTCCACCACGGTCACCGAGGTGACGTACGAGGACGAGGTGTACGTCGTCCGCACCCGCACCGGCGAGACGTTCCGCGCCCGTCACCTGGTCCTCGGCACCGGCACCCCGCCCCACATCCCGGACGCCTGCCGGGACCTGGGCGGCGACTTCATCCACAACTCGCGCTATCTGCCGCACAAGGCGGAGCTGCAGCGCAAGAAGTCGATCACCCTGGTCGGCAGCGGCCAGTCGGCGGCCGAGATCTACTACGACCTGCTCAGCGAGATCGACGTCCACGGCTACCAGCTGAACTGGGTGACCCGCTCCCCGCGCTTCTTCCCGCTGGAGTACACCAAGCTCACCCTGGAGATGACCTCCCCGGAGTACGTCGACTACTACCACGCGCTCCCGGAAGCCACCCGCTACCGGCTCACGGCCCAGCAGAAGAGCCTGTTCAAGGGCATCGACGGCGACCTCGTCAACGACATCTTCGACCTGCTGTACCAGAAGAACCTCGGCGGCCCGGTCCCGACCCGCCTGCTCACCAACTCGGCCCTCACCGGCGCCCGTCACGAGATGGGCACGTACACCCTGAGCCTGCGCCAGGAGGAGCAGCAGAAGGAGTACGAACTGACCAGCGAGGGCCTGGTCCTGGCCACCGGCTACCGGTACACCGAACCGGAGTTCCTCGGCCCCGTCCGGCACCGCCTGCGGTACGACTCGCACGGCAACCACGACATCGGCCGCAACTACGCCATCGACGTCACGGGCCGGGGCGTCTTCCTCCAGAACGCGGGCGTCCACGCCCACAGCGTCACCAGCCCCGACCTGGGCATGGGCGCGTACCGCAACTCGTACATCATCCGCGAGCTGCTCGGCACGGAGTACTACCCGGTCGAGAAGACGATCGCCTTCCAGGAGTTCGCCGTATGAGCTTCACCATCCGTCCGCTCGACCCCGTCGAGGACGCCGGGCTGCTGCACGGCTGGGTCACCCACCCCAAGGCGACGTTCTGGATGATGCAGGACGCCGGACCCGGGGACGTCGAGCGCGCCTACGGGGAGATCGCGGCCGACGAGTACCACCACGCCTTCCTCGGCCTGGCCGACGGCGAGCCCGCCTTCCTGATGGAGCGCTACGACCCCGCCCACCGCGAACTGGTCGGCCTCTACGAGCCCGAGCCGGGCGACGTCGGCATGCACTTCCTGGTCGCGCCCACCGACACACCCGTGCACGGCTTCACGCGGGGTGTGATCACCGCCGTGCTGCGGCACCTGTTCGAGGACCCGGCCGTGCGCAGGGTCGTGGTCGAGCCGGACGTGCGCAACACGGCCGTGCACGCGCTGAACGAGGCCGTCGGGTTCGTCCCCGAGCGGGAGATCCGGAAGCCGGAGAAGCGGGCACTGCTGAGTTTCTGCACGCGGGAGCGGTTCGCCGCGGCGACGGGGGTGCGCGCGTGACCCTCGCCGACGCCGTGGCCCATCTCTCCCCCGAACGCTGGGAGCGGGCCAACCGCCTCCTGATACGCAAGGCCCTCGCCGAGTTCGCGCACGAGCGGCTGATCACTCCCGAGCAGACCGACGACGGCGGGTACGTCGTCCGCGGCGACGACGGCCGCACCCGCTACCGGTTCACGGCCGCCCGGTACGCCCTCGACCACTGGCAGGTCGACCCGGACTCGATCACCCGCCACCACGACGGCGTCGAACTCCCCCTCGCCGCCCTGGACTTCTTCATCGAGCTGAAGTCGTCCCTCGGTCTGAGCGAGGAGATCCTGCCGGTCTATCTGGAGGAGATCTCCTCCACCCTCTCGAGCACCTGCTACAAGCTCACCAAGCCGCGGATCGCGTCGGCCGAGCTGGCCCGGGGCTCCTTCCAGGACATCGAGACCGGCATGACCGAGGGCCATCCGTGCTTCGTGGCGAACAACGGCCGACTCGGCTTCGGTGTCCACGAGTACCTGTCGTACGCCCCCGAGACCGCGAGCCCCGTCCGGCTGGTGTGGCTGGCCGCGCACCGCTCAAGGGCGGCGTTCACGGCGGGCACCGGCATCGAGTACGAGACGTTCCTGCGGGCGGAGCTGGGCGAGGAGACGGTCCGCCGGTTCCACGGCGTGCTCACCGGCCAGGGCCTCGACCCGGCCGACTACCTCCTCATCCCCGTCCATCCGTGGCAGTGGTGGAACAAGCTCGCCGTCACCTTCGCCGCCGAGGTCGCCCGCCGGCACCTGGTCTGCCTGGGCGAGGGCGGCGACGAGTACCTGGCGCAGCAGTCCGTGCGGACGTTCTTCAACTCCTCCCACCCGGAGAAGCACTATGTGAAGACCGCCCTGTCGGTCCTCAACATGGGGTTCATGCGGGGGCTGTCCGCCGCCTACATGGAGGCCACCCCGGCGATCAACGACTGGCTGGCCCGGCTCGTCGAGGGCGACCCGGTGCTGAAGTCCACGGGCCTGACGATCATCCGGGAGCGTGCGGCGGTCGGCTACCGCCACCTGGAGTACGAGGCGGCGACGGACCGGTACTCGCCGTACCGGAAGATGCTGGCCGCGCTGTGGCGGGAGAGCCCTGTGCCCTGCCTGCGAAGCGGCGAGACCCCGGCGACCATGGCCTCGCTCCTCCACGTGGACCACGAGGGCGCCACCTTCGCCGGCGCGCTGATCGAACGCTCCGGGCTGTCGCCGGCCGAGTGGCTGCGCCACTACCTGCGCGCCTACCTCACCCCGCTCCTGCACAGCTTCTACGCCTACGACCTGGCCTTCATGCCGCACGGCGAGAACGTCATCCTCGTGCTGCGGGACGGCGTGGTGCAGCGGGCGGTCTTCAAGGACATCGCCGAGGAGATCGCGGTGATGGACCCGGACGCGGTGCTGCCGCCGGAGGTGGGCCGGGTCCGGGTCCGGGTCCCGGAGGACCACAAGCTCCTGTCGATCTTCACGGACGTCTTCGACTGCTTCTTCCGCTTCCTGGCCGCCCACCTGGCCACCGAGGGGATCCTGGAGGAGGACGGCTTCTGGAGGACGGTCGCCGAGGTCGTGCGCGAGTACCAGGAGTCGGTGCCCGAGCTCGCCGACAGGTTCCGGCAGTACGACCTGTTCGCCCCCGAGTTCCCGCTGTCCTGCCTCAACCGGCTCCAGCTGCGCGACAACCGGCAGATGGTTGACCTGGCCGATCCGTCGGGCGCGCTGCAGCTGGTGGGCACCCTGCCCAACCCCCTCGCGGGGCGGTAGCCCCGGCACGGCACGAAGACGGGCGGGCGCCCCGGAGTACGGTCCTCCGGGGCGCCCGTCGGTGTCCGCGAGGGCTAGTCAGTGGTCCAGGGCACCTGCGGCGACCGGTAGTAGCCGATCCCCAGGGCGTCCCAGCGGGGCGCCTGCGCGGCGAGCCGCACCTTGTAGGTGTTCCAGTCGTGCGTGGCCGCGGGCGACCAGCCCAGCTCGGCGGCGCCGGGCAGCCGGGGGAAGGCCATGTAGTCGATCTGAGTGGAATTGCTGAGGGTCTCCGACCACAGCGGGGCCTCGACCCCCCGCACCGCGGAGGCGGGGGCGCCCGGCAGATAGCTGCCCGGGTCCCAGTCGTAGGAGCGCTGGACCTCGACGTAGCCTGCCCAGGCCAGCCCCAGCGGGGTGTCCTTGGTGTACTTCATGTCGAGGTAGACGCGGTCGGCCGGGGACAGGATCAGCCCGGTGCCGTTCTGCGCGGCCTGGGCGACCTGCGCCTTCTCGGCGGCGCCGGTGGAGTCCAGGCCCCAGTACTGGGCGATGGCGCCCTTGGCCGGGGTGGCGCCGGTCAGCTGGTGCCAGCCGATGACCGTCTTGCCGTACTTGGCGACGATCGGCTGCACGCGGTCCATGAACTTCACGTAGTCCTCACGGCTCGTGGAGTGCGCCTCGTCGCCGCCGATGTGCAGATAGCGGCCCGGGGTCATGGCGGCCAGCTCGCGGATCACGTCGTCGACGAAGTCGTACGTGACCTCCTTGCCCACGCACAGCGAGCTGAAGCCGACGTTGGTGCCGGTGTAGAGCGGGGGCGCCACGCCGTCGCAGTTCAGGTCGGCGTAGGAGGCGAGGGCGGCGTTGGTGTGGCTGGGCATGTCGATCTCCGGCACGACCTCCAGGTAGCGGGAGGCGGCGTAGCGGACGATCTCCTTGTAGTCGGCCTTGGTGTAGTAGCCGCCCTGGCCGCCGCCGACCTGGGTGGAGCCGCCGTAGGTCGCCAGACGCGGCCAGGAGTCGATGGCGATGCGCCAGCCCTGGTCGTCGCTGAGGTGCAGGTGAAGCTCGTTGATCTTGTACAGGGCGAGCTCGTCGATGTAGCGCTTGACCTGGTCGACGGTGAAGAAGTGACGGGAGACGTCGAGCATGGCGCCGCGGTAGGCGTAGCGCGGGCTGTCCTGGACGGTGCCGCCCCCGACCAGCCAGGGACCGGGCTGCACCGACTTCTTCTCGACGGCGGCGGGCAGCAGCTGACGCAGCGTCTGCACGCCGTGGAAGAGGCCGGCCGGTTCACGGGCCGTGATCGTCACGCCGCCGGCACCGCTGTCGAGGCGGTAGCCCTCGGCGCCGAACGGGCCCTTCTCCAGGCGCAGGCGGATGCCGGCCGCGCCCTGCGTGGTCACCGGCAGCCGGTAGCCGGTCGAGGGCCGCAGGACGTCGGCCAGGTACGCGCCGACCCGGCGGGCCTCCCGGCCGCCGTCGACGCGGATGCGGGTGCCGGACGTGATGCGGTACGCGGGTCCGCCCGCCTTGACGGACGCTGGTGCGGGGATCACCTGGCTGAGCGGTTGCGCGGCCCGGGCCTGCCCACCGGATACTTGTTCGGCGGACGCCTGTTCGGCTGGTGCGGCGCCGACGGCGAAGGCCCCGGCCGCCGTCACGAGCAGCAGCGAGCCCAGGACGCGGGTCACCCGGGTGGTTCTGGCCGTACGGGGGGTACAGGTCGGAGGGGGAGTCGTGCTGTGGTGCCGTCTCACATGCGCTCCCTTCACACACGGATGGGGACCTTGGAACTCTATGGGCCCCTACGGGTATAGACCACTGCTCTCACAGAACCGGTGAAACAATCACCCCATGGCGGAAATCATCCAGAAGGACGGCACCTGGGCGTTCGACGGCGACGCCCTGCGGCTGACTCCGGGACGGGACCGCAACGTCAGTCTGCTCCGCCGGACCCTGGGTGAACTCACCGTCCCCCTGGAGGCCCTGGCGGGGATCTCCTTCGAGCAGGGCAAGAGGGCGGGGCGGCTCAGGCTGCGGCTGCGCGAGGGCGCCGACCCGCTGCTGCACGCGACCGGCGGCCGGCTGACCGAACCCAACGACCCTTACCAGCTGCTCGTGGAGTCCGACCGTTACGGCGTCGCCGAGTACTTCGTGGACGAGGTGCGCGGCGCCCTGCAACTGGAGGAGGTTTCCTCCGATCCGGTGACGGAGTACCTGCTGCCCGGGCCGCACGTGCCGGTGTCGGTGTCCGCCGGGGACGGCACGGCGAGCTTCGACGGCGAGCACGTCCGGCTGGAGTGGAACTGGAAGACGGAGGACGCCAAGGCCGCCGCCGGGGCCCGCACTCTCGCGCTCGCGGACATCACCGCCGTGGAGTGGCTGCCCGCCGCCGGACTGGAGAACGGCTGTCTGCGCCTGACCGTCACGGGCTCCCCCGGCAAGACCCCGCCCAAGTACGACCCGAACGCCGTGGAGCTGTGGGGGTTCAAGAAGGACCCGCTGATGGCGCTGGTCGCGGCGGCGGTGCAGGCCCGGCTGCCGCACCCGTCGGCCCCTGCCGCCGGGGCCGCACGGCTGCGGGCGGCGGGCCCCGAGGCCATACTGGAGGCGCAGCTGCCGGGTGCCGCTCAGGCCGCGGTTCCCGAGCAGCGCGTGCCCGCCGTCGAGGACGCGCACGACGCGCTGCTGCGGCGGCTGCGCGAGCTGGGAGAGCTGCACCGCACCGGGGTACTCACCGACGAGGAGTTCAGCATGGCCAAGCAGGCGGTCCTCAAACGCATGTGAGAGCCGGTTCGAGGGCCGCCTGCCGGCCCGAGGGCTACTTCGCCCGGCGCGCCACCGTGAAGTGGTCGACCTGCTCACCGGTCTCCGCGATGCCGCGCACCGTCAGCGTGGCGTAGCGGCCCTTGGCTGCCGGGGTGACGTCCACGCGCAGGAACGAGTAGTCCAGGTAGCGCACGCGCGACCAGGCGACGGTCTCCTTCTGCCGGGCGCCGTCCGCGAGGCACACGAAGGAGGAGACGGACTCGTTGTCCTTCTCGTGACCCTCGTAGGACTGGTCGGCGCTGAACGCGTACAGGCTTCGGCCGGCCGCTCCCGCGGTGACGTAGACCACGCCGTCGGTCTCCGGGTAGGCGGTGCCGCCGATCGGCAGCTTCTTGGTGACCTGGTCGCCCTTGAGGACGTCGGTGCGCTCGTAGACGTGGTTGTGGCCGTTGATGACCAGGTCCACGGTGTACTTCTCGAACAGCGGCACCCACTCCTTTCGCACGCCCCCCTCCGAGGCGTGCGCGGTGGAGGTGCAGTAGGCGCAGTGGTGGAAGAAGACGACGACGAAGTCGACGTCCTTGCTCGCCCGGAACTTCTTCAGCTGGGCTTCCAGCCACTTGGTCTGCGTGCCGCCGGAGAGGCCGAGGTTGGCCGGGATCTCGAAGGAGACGTCGTTGGCGTCGAGCGAGATGACGGCGGTGTTGCCGTAGACGAAGGAGTAGACGCCCGGAAGGTTCCTGGAGTCGGGGCCGTTGTCCGGGAGGGTCCAGCGGGCCTCCTCGCCGCCGTAGCCGTTGGGCGAGTACCAGGCCTCCATGTCGTGGTTGCCGTAACTGACCATCCACGGGACCTGCTTGGCGACGGACTCGGTCTGGTACAGGAACTGGTCCCACACGCGGGAGTCGAAGCCCGTGTCGTCGGTCCTGCCCTGGCCGGCCGGGTCGCCGTAGGCGATGTCGCCGGCGTGCAGGTGGAAGGCCGGGTCCTGGCCGAGGATCAGGGCGTCGTTGGCCAGGCCGTGGTAGCTGACGCCCTGGTCGCCGAAGGCGGTGAAGGTGAACGGCGCCTTCTGCGCGGGGGCGGTGGTGAAGGTGCCGAGGGTGCCCAGCAGGTGGCGCTCGGCCGGGTCGAAGCCCTGGTGGCCGACGCCGTAGTAGTAGGTCTGGCCCGGGCGCAGGTGGGTGAGCTTGGCGTGCAGGTAGTACTGGGTGCGGTCGCCGCTCGCGCCGACACCGGCCGGGGTGTACAGGGTGCGGACCTCGGCGGGGATCTTCCGGGAGAGGTCCCAGGGGTGGGCGCCGACGCGGACGAACGGCTTCTTGACGGCGACCGGGACCTGCCAGGAGACGGTGATCTCGGTGCGCGGGTCGTTGCCGTAGGTGAGGTGACGGCCGAAGGGGGCGACGAGGGCGCCGTCGACGGCCTCGGCCGGGGAGGCGGTGGCCGTGGTGGAGGCGGTGCGCTGTGCCGGAACCGCGGCCTGGGCGGTGGTACCCGTCACGAACGCGCCACCCGCGACGGCGCCCAGGGTGACCGCGCCGCCTCTGATCATCGTGCGCCGGGAGAATCGGGAGCGCAGGTACTCGTGCTGCTCGGCCATGCTCATGCGCTCGGCCAGCTTCTCGGGTACGCCCATGCGAGGAATGTCCATGGCGTCTGAAAATGCTTCACCAGCGCGACACGACGCGGGACGCCGGATGGACAGTGCGCGAACAGCGTTTCACCAGTACCTTAACAGGGGTCTGCCCGAAATCGGGCAAGATTCTTGCGAAAGCACCTCCGGTACTCCAGGATCTACCGGGTGCACGACGAACTCGTTGATCATCTGACGCGCTCCACGCCCCTGAACCGGGGCGAGGCGCTGCGGGTGGTCCAGGACGTGCTCGCCTACTTCGACGAGACGACCGAGGAGTTCGTCCGCCGCCGCCACCGCGAACTGCAGGCCCAGGGCCTGGTGAACGTCGAGATCTTCGAACGGATCGGGACGGAACTGAAGTACCGCGCGGTGGCACCGCCGGAGCTCTCGCTCCGGCAGCTGCGGCGGATCGTCTACGGCTGACCATCGCCGCGAGAGCCGACAGCGGCATCAACTCGGGGACAAAAGGGACTTATATGTGCGGAATCGTCGGATACATCGGCAAGCGTGACGTCGCCCCGCTGCTCCTGGAGGGCCTGCAGCGCCTGGAGTACCGCGGCTACGACTCGGCGGGCATCGTCGTCTCCTCGCCGAAGACGGCCGGCCTGAAGATGGTCAAGGCCAAGGGCCGGGTCCGCGACCTGGAGGCGAAGGTACCGGCGCGTTTCAAGGGCACCACCGGCATCGCCCACACCCGCTGGGCCACCCACGGCGCCCCGTCCGACGTGAACGCCCACCCGCACATGTCGGCCGACGACAAGGTCGCCGTCGTGCACAACGGCATCATCGACAACGCCGCCGACCTGCGCCGCAAGCTGGAGGCGGACGGCGTGGAGTTCCTCTCCGAGACCGACACCGAGGTGCTCACCCACCTCATCGCCCGCTCCGAGGCCGAGACGCTGGAGGAGAAGGTCCGCGCCGCCCTCCACCTGGTCGAGGGGACGTACGGGATCGCGGTCATGCACGCCGACTTCCCCGACCGCATCGTGGTGGCCCGCAACGGCTCCCCGGTCGTGCTCGGCATCGGCGAGAAGGAGATGTTCGTCGCCTCCGACATCGCCGCGCTGGTCACCCACACCCGGCAGATAGTCACCCTCGACGACGGCGAGATGGCCACCCTCAAGGCCGACGACTTCCGTACGTACACCACCGAGGGCACCCGGACGACCGCCGAGCCGACCACCGTGGAGTGGGAGGCCGCCTCGTACGACATGGGCGGCCACGACACCTACATGCACAAGGAGATCCACGAGCAGGCCGAGGCCGTGGACCGGGTGCTGCGCGGCCGGATCGACGACCGGTTCGCCACCGTTCACCTGGGCGGCATCAACCTCGACGCCCGCGAGGCGCGCGCGGTGCGCCGGGTCAAGATCCTCGGCTGCGGCACCTCCTACCACGCGGGCATGATCGGCGCCCAGATGATCGAGGAGCTGGCCCGCATCCCCGCCGACGCCGAGCCGGCCTCCGAATTCCGGTACCGCAACGCGGTCGTGGACCCCGACACGCTGTACATCGCGGTCTCCCAGTCCGGTGAGACGTACGACGTGCTGGCGGCCGTGCAGGAGCTCAAGCGCAAGGGCGCCCGGGTGCTCGGGGTCGTGAACGTGGTCGGTTCGGCGATCGCCCGCGAGGCGGACGGCGGCATCTACGTGCACGCCGGACCCGAGGTCTGCGTGGTCTCCACCAAGTGCTTCACCAACACGACCGTGGCCTTCGCGCTCCTCGCGCTGCACCTCGGCCGGATCCGCGACCTGTCGGTGCGCGACGGCAAGCGGATCATCGAGGGGCTGCGCAGGCTGCCGGCGCAGATCTCCGAGATCATGAAGCAGGAGGAGGAGATCAAGGAGCTGGCGAAGAGCTACGCCGACGCCCGCTCGATGCTCTTCATCGGCCGCGTCCGGGGCTACCCGGTGGCCCGTGAGGCCTCCCTGAAGCTCAAGGAGGTCTCCTACATCCACGCCGAGGCCTACCCGGCCTCCGAGCTCAAGCACGGTCCGCTGGCGCTGATCGAGTCCGCGCTGCCGACGGTGGCGATCGTGCCGGACGACGACCTGCTGGAGAAGAACCGCGCGGCCATGGAGGAGATCAAGGCCCGCAGCGGCAAGATCCTCGCCGTCGCCCACCAGGAGCAGGAGAAGGCCGACCAGACGATCGTCGTGCCCAAGAACGAGGACGAGCTGGACCCGATCCTCATGGGCATCCCGCTGCAACTCCTCTCCTACCACACGGCGTTGGCGCTGGGCCGGGACATCGACAAGCCGCGGAACCTGGCGAAGTCCGTGACGGTGGAGTAGACACCGCCCCCCCCGGCCGCCGCTGCCGGCCGGATGCGCCGAACACGGCCGGATGTGAACGACCCCCTGTGTGCCACCCGCACAGGGGGTCGCTCTCTTCAGGGGCCGGGGCCCGCCCAGACTCCCGGCCCGGCGGCGCTCAGCCGGTGGCCGTCACACCCCGGCCGGCGGCGCGTCGCGGAAGGACCGTGGGCCAGTGGGCGAGGGCCGCGGTCGCCGCGTACCAGGCCACGGCCCCAGCCGCCACGGCGAACCAGCCACCCACCTTCGCCAGGCTGGAGTTGTCGGCGAAGCGTGCGACGGCGAGCAGGAGCAGGGAGACGAAGAACAGCCCGTAGGTGGCCTGGGTGAGCTGGTCGCCGCCCGCGAGGGTGAGCGAGAGGACGACGGCGGCGAACAGGGCCAGGAAGAGGCCCGAGCCGTTGGCCGAGATCTGGTTGCCGGCCGAGAGCGCCCAGGTGAACCACAGGGCTCCGAGGGCGGTGAAGGCCGTGCCGGAGGCGTTGTCGTGGTCGCGGAACGCCAGCAGCCCGACGAGGAACAGGGCTACGCCGCCGACATAGTGAGCGATGGTCACGGCGTCGTCCGCCGTCACGGAGTGGACGACCCTCGTGTACCCGAGGCCGAACGCCAACAAGGTGACGAACAGGGCGAGTCGGCCGGCGATCGTGGTGGTGGTGCTTCCCGCAGAGACGTCATTGGCCACGGCGGGCTCCCTTCATGCCTGTGCAGTTGTGCGGTGACCGATACATGCCCTTCACAAGGGCACAAACACCTTCTACGCGCGAGTAGCTTGGGCGGTCGGCACACCGATGTGCCAGGTCACGAAAGGGATTTGGGGAAGTTACGGGATGACAACGACCGGCCGCTGGGCCCGCTTGGCGAGCCGGCCGGCGACCGAGCCGAAGAGGCGTCCCACGATGCCGTGCGAGGAGCCGACCACGATCGCGTCCGCCTCGTACTCCTTGCCGACCTCTTCGAGTTCGTGGCAGATGTCACCGCCGCGCTCGACCAGGATCCAGGGCACCTCGGCGAGGTAGTCCGCGCACGCGAGCTCCAGGCCGAGGACTTCGGTGCGGTGGTCGGGGACGTCCACGAAGACCGGGGGCTCGCAGCCCGCCCACACCGTGGTGGGCAGCCGGTTGGCCACGTGCACGATGATCAGCCCGGACCGGGTGCGGTGGGCCATCCCGATCGCGTAGGCGAGGGCGCGCTCACTGGAGTTCGACCCGTCGAAGCCGACGACTACGCCGTGCTTGAACGCCGGATCGCAGGGATGGCGTGATTCTTGCGCCGCCTGGGGATCGGCCGCCGTGGGATCGGCGACCGGCCGCTTGCGGTCCGCGGGTTCGAAGAATTCGTGACCGGCCATGGCTGTCTCGGCGATGTGATCCTTTGTCGGGGACGACAGTCTGTGGCGAAAGCTGTGTCCGGGAATCGTCTTCCCGTCCCCATACCCCCAAGGGTACGGCGGCACTCCTCCTTAGCCCAGATCCCGCGCACTCTCCGTGGCGGTTCCCCGGAGCATGCACGACGGGCGCCCGCGACGCAATGGTTCCTGCCCCGTACAGGCGGTTTGCACAGGATTCGCTTACCGTGACCGGACGATCGCCCGGCGAACGCGGCCCTCCGGGAGGCTGTACAGGCGGCGGTGGACACCGGGTTCAACGCGTGTTCGATCAGTCGGTCACTGTGCGGTGTCCACCGCCGCCTGTACAGCC
>NZ_MUBM01000271.1 GCF_002154505.1 Streptomyces carpinensis
GGGGGCGGCGGGGTCGACCCCGAGGCCGACGCGGTGCGGAAGGCGGCGCCTGCGGCCCCCGTCACGGAGCCGGTCGCGGCCCGCGTCGGGGAACGGGCCGAGGAGATGCTGGAGGGCGCGCGGGCGGCTTGACGCCACGCGACTCGGGGCGGCCCCGGTCACGGGCCACGCACGTACTCACAGCCAGTCCACGAACACCGTTCCGGTACTCAGGGACTTGCCGGAGAGTCGGCCGGCGCTCCTCCCGGTGCCGTCGACACCAAGTTGAAGAGCTGTGGCAGTGACGGCTCTGCCCTGTCTCCGAGTCGAACCGCGATCAGCCACGCTTCTCGTAGCGGTAGTTGTAGTAGTCCTTGCCGCCCACGAGGACCGAGGTGACGAACCTCGGCAGGCCGTCGGCGTCCCGCTCGACCTCCTGCGAGGTCTGCCGGGTGAAGCCCGGCGACAACCCGGGAATCACCGGGTGTTCGGGCTGCGACGTATCGACCGACCAGCCCCGCTCGGCGGCACGCCGGAGGAGGTCCTCGGCGGGGGTGGTGAACACCTCGTCCCCTTCTCCATTGCCAGTCCCTCAATCCTTCACGACGGCGCCGTTTCAGGATGTCGTAGTTCGTCGTCCAGCCCTTCTTCTGGAGCATGGCCTGGAACTTCCTGTTGTTCTTCGGGCTGTCCACCATGTCCTTGATGCGGGTGTCGTACATGTCGCCGCACATCTCACGGATCTCGTCGATGTCCAGGGGCGGCTACCCATCCAGGCAGGGTTCGGCAGGGGCAGCCCACCCGGGTGGGAATGCCCGGCCCGACCCCTACCCGGCTGATGCCCGGCTTCTGAGGAGTGACCGCGGTGTGACGGCGCCGGCGACAACCGGCTATGACACTGAGTGATGATTTGGACAAAGGTAAGAAACAAGTGAGTCGAACGACAGCCGTTGAGCTGCCGTTTTACGTCGAACTCGCCCGTTCCCACACCGGCTACCGACCATCCTGGGTCGCCGCGCGAGCGACTTTGGGTCAACCTTGAGGAGCGCGATCGGACCGTCACAGTGTGTGATCGCGCCGCAGGGGGACATCCGTCGAACAACGGGAGACCACCATGCATGCCACCCTCCGTCGCCGCTGTGTCCGTACCCTCGCCGCGGGCGCCCTGTCCGCCGCACTGGTGTCGGCCGGATCGGCCGGAGCCTTCGCCGCGGGCACCGCGCCGATGCCGGAGCCGAACGCCACGCACAGCATGAAGCCGATGGCCAAGGCCTCGATCACGATCGACCACACGTCCGTCAAGGCCGGGAAGAGCGTGATGCTCTCGGGGCGCACCGCCAACCTCGCGGCCGCCACCACGCTCACGGTCCAGCACCTGAGCAACGGCAAGTGGACCACGCTGCGCGGGGCCACCGTGGTGAAGAAGGGCAACACCTTCACCGTGACCACGAAGCTCGCCGCCACGGGCCGGCAGCACCTGCGCGTGGTGTCCGGTCCCACGCGCTCCAAGACGGTCACCGTGAACGTGACCTGACCTCAGGGAGAACGCCGCTGACGGGCTCGTAGCCCGCCGAGCAGCGCTTCGAGCACCGCCTCGAATTCCCCTTCGACCGCCGGCCGCTCCCACTCCCTCGCGTAGCACGGGTCGTGGGAGCGGCCGGTGGCATGGAACACAGCGCGGGCCGTGGCCCCGGGTCGGCGGCCGCGGCGACACCCGCCTCGGCGATCCCGGTCAGTTGGGCGGCCAGTTCGGCGATGTGCTGGCCGACCACCTCGCCGCTCGAACCACGGCCAGCACTGGCATGCCAGGGGCCGGCGGCCGAACTGGCATGGTTTGGCACGGGGAACAGACGGCTCAAGCACGCACCCGACTCACATGCTGTCGTGGACCAGGCCATCGGCCTGGTCATCGTCTTGGGCCGTGTACCACGCTGGGGCGGCGCGCGGCAGGGGCCCACGCACGGCCAACGCGCGTCTGTGCGGCACCCGGTGAGGGGGCCGGGCCCGGCTGGGTCAGCGGTGTATCCGACACGGCGGCCGTCGCGGCGTACGACTCGGTGTGATCGAAGACCGTGACGCCGAGGAGGGTCATGGCGGCGATGTGCCCGACCGCCTACAAGGCGCCCGGGGCGGTGCCTAACGGATCGCGGCCACTCACGCGACCGCCTGCCCACTTACCTTCCGGGGCGCGCCAGTTGGACTTGGACCTGCGGCTGCGCCGGGTGCGGGCTGGCAGGCGTGCCGTCCTGCGGGGGCGGGCCGCCCGTCCGCTGTGGTGGCCTGGCCGGGCTGAGCGACCGGCACGGTCGGCGCAGGAGGTCTTGGCCCACGCTGACGGCCTGTGTGGCAGGAGGTTCCCGCACAGATTGCTGAGGGGCGGGCCTCCGCCATCAGCATCTGACGGGCTTGCAGCTACTGAGGGGGACACAGGATGAACGAGCTGCCGCCATCCCCGCACCCTGGCCATTCTCCGGCAACAGCCAACGGCTAGGGGGGGCGTGATTGAGTCGGGGGCGGTTACTGGCGACTTGGCCTGGATGGAGGTCTTCTCGTCCGCGCTGATCATGTACTCGTCATCGCCGAGCTGTTCGCCCTGCCAGGTGCGGGCGTACAGGTCCAGCACGCAGGCGGCCTTCAGCCGGAAGCCGGGGCTGGTGGTGAAGATCCGGGAGCGGTGCTGCCAGGGCTTGAGCGCGTCCTGGGCCAGCCGGCGGCGCACGGTCGACGCCGACATGAACGGGGCGATGCCCCGCCGGGCGGCCTCGCGGGCCAGTTCCGGGCACGACCAGCGTGAGAGCGGTACTTCACTCTCGGCAGGCAGCCGGCAGGCCGGCGACTTGACCTCGGTGGCCTGCGGCGGTGTGAACGAGGAGCGAGAGCCGCAGCGTTGACGGTCTTTGAGCCCGGGCGGGCCCGCCTGGGCGAACAGGCCACGCAAGCGGCGCACGGTGTCCAAATGCAGCCCCGTCTCCCGGGCGATGCATGCGTTGGAGCGTCCATGCGCGGCGTGCAGCACCACCTGTGCGCGCACCCGCAGCCGGTGCTCGGCCTTGTGGCCGTAGGCCATCTTCTTCAACCGCACGCGTTCGGCGGCACTCGGGGCTATCGGACAGGGGGTGCGGACGGGCACGGCGGGCGAACCGATCGGCCGAAGTGGATCACTGTTGCCCCGCAGCCTGCCCCGCCCCAGCCCCTGCAATGACCAGTGCAAGAGGCCACTTTTACCGGGAAAACGCAACTTCGACATGGCCCGCAGAGGCAGCTACCTTCATCTCGTCTTCGGTGGTCGCCACGGTCACACAGGGCTTCCTTCAGGCAGGGCCAGCCGCGACGGGATGAGTCGGTCACGCCCCACGAACCCTCGCGCCCATGCGTAAGCCACCGAACCGGGTCCACGCCAGGCAGCCCCAACCGGGGAGAGACGCATGCCCCATCTTGCGCTGTACACGTTCGGCGTCCTGAAGTCACCTCTCGCCGATCCCGCACCTCGCACGCGCGAGTTCTACGACATTGGTGAGGCCGTCTACCGGAAGATCAGTCAGCACCCCGGATACCTCGCGCATGCTGAAGCGGCAGACGGTGACCGGGGCATGCTCTTCGAGGCGGACTGGGGTGCATGGGGAGAGTTCGCCGTACCGACTTGGTACGGCAAGGGCCGTACGGTGGAAAGCACCGCCCTGGCCGCGACCCTCTCGCTCTGGACCGGCCTGCGCCCCGCCTTCGACGCCGTCTACACCGGTCTGCACCGTGAGGCGCTCAACAGGCGTTACGACTGGTTCGAGAGGACAGGGCACCCGAATTACGTGTTCTGGTGGGTCTCCGACGGCGTGATACCGACCTGGCGGGACGGGGTTTCCAGGCTGGAGCACCTCCACGACCACGGCTCCGCGCCGCACGCCTTCACCTTCCACGACTCCTTCGCCCCGGACGGAACTCCGACCAGGGTCAAAGGCATCGGGCCCAAGAGCGACCAGGTTCGCTGACAAGGAAGCCTGAATGACTGGGTTCGCTGTCGAACGCCTCGATTGAACGACGGCGCACCGATGCGTCTGCGCTACGGCGGATCCGCCAGTACCTACGGCTTTACCCTCTACCTCGCGAGCACTTCGGCGCCGTCGGCGATGTGAGCGTCCCGTACGCCGACGCGCTCGCCGAAGCGCTGCCCCGCAGCCACTGGCTCGACCACCCGAACTCGCCCGTACCGCGCCCCACCCGGACAGACGACACCCGCTGTGATCTCGCCGTCGTCGGCGGAGGATTGAGCGGTCTGTGGACCGCGCTGCTCGCCTAGGAACGCGACCCCTCGCAGGACGTCGTGCTGGTCGAGGCCCGTACGGCGGGCTGGGCCTCGGCCGGCCGCAACGGCGGCTGCGTCTCCGTCCGTCGGTCGTGTGAATGCGCCTCTGCGCCGAAGCGGAGCTTGCCCCTGCCACCTGCAGCGCACAACGCCGGTCGCCGGCTCGGGCCGACCGCCGCACGGACGAGGCGTCCGGCCCGGTCCTGATGAAGCCCAACCTTTCCGGCCCGCCGGGCCGACCATGCCCGGCGGCGGCCTCTGGCGGAACTGTGCAGTGTCACATTTCCGCCACGCAGGGCCATTCCTGTGGCAACGCGTCAGGTGCCAGTCTCCGCGGACCCCGGACGGTCATCCCGTCCGGTCCTTCCACGAGGAGAGGGGTACGAGTGCGCACACACTCCACACGCTCCAGACGGGTGCGGCGGAGCGTCCTGGCGCTGGCCACAGCGTGCATCGTCGCGGTGATCCAGACCCCGTCCGCCGGTGCGGACCCAGGCCCGGCACAGCCGCAGTCCTCGGACTCCGGCTCGGGCATGCTCGGTGCTCACGACCACGGCAAGCCCGACAAGGACCTGCCCGGGGCCCACAGAGCCCCGTCGGCCAAGGCCAAGGGCGCGGCGGCCGAGGCTGACGCCCGGGTGCGCTGGAGCCGCTACGGCACGCCGACCACGGTCGTGCCGGACGGCGAGGGCACCACACTGGCGACCGGACTGCCGGCCGCACCCGAACAGGCCGCCCGCTCCTACCTGAAGGACAACGCGGCCCTGTTCGGCATCTCCCCCGACCAGGTCGACGACCTGAAGCTGGTGTCGAACACGCCGATCGGCAAGGGCGCGGCGGTGCTGCTCGCCCAGGAGGTGGACGGAAAGCCGTTCGGCCGGGACGGCCTGGTCTCCGTGGGCGTGGTCGACGGCACGGTGGTCAGCGTCACCGGCGCACTCGCCCCGGTCACCGGCACCCCGCAGCCCGCGACGCTCTCGGAGCAGGACGCCATCAAGGCCGCCCTGGCCGACGTGACCATGTCGCCGGGCAGGCTGACCGAGACCGAGGGCACCGGGAAGTGGCAGAAGTACGAGGCGGCGGACCTGGACGGCACCCAGATGGTGCGCCCGGTGGTCGTCGCCGACACCGACGGCACGGTGCGCTCCGCCTACCAGGTGCAGGCGGGCACCACCGGCGAGGAGCCGGAGCTGTACGACAGCATCGTCGACGCGCGCACCGGCGAGGTGCTGGCCCGGCGCTCCCTGGTGGAGTCCGAGCAGGTGGTCGACGGAGCCGAGGACGGCAACCCGCAGTGGAAGGTGTTCCCCTTCTCGCCCCCGCTGAACGACTCCTCCGCCGACACCCGGGAGACCTGGTGCTGGACGGCGGCCGCGGGCTGCGACCGGGTGGTCGGCGACGAGGCGCCGGGCGAACCGCACCAGCCCTGGGACATCGCCTCCGGCAAGGGCGGCGGCACGTACGGCAGTTACTACAAGCCGGGCACCACGCTGGGCGCCAACGCCTTCGCCAGTGACGGTCTGACGGCCACCGGGCGCAACTGGCTCGGCATCACCCCGAACGTGCGGCCCGACCGGGTCTACGACTACTCCTACACCGACGCCTGGCACGCCAGCGGCTGCGACCCGAAGGTGCTCACCAACCCGGCCCAGCCGGACCGGGACGCCGCGCTCGGCAACCTGTTCGCCCAGCACAACGGGATGCACGACTTCTCGTACCACCTCGGGTTCACCGAGAAGGCGTGGAACATGCAGCACGACAACTACGCCCTGGGCGGCAAGGGCGGCGACCCGGAGATGGGCGTCGCCCGGTCCGGCGGCAGCAACCCCAGCACCCGCAACAACGCCAACCAGAGCACCGGCGCCGACGGCGGCGTGGCCCTGACCAACATGTACCTGTGGCAGCCGCAGGCCGGGGCCTTCTACGGACGCTGCGCCGACGGCGACTTCGACGCGTCCGTCGTCGGCCACGAGTACACCCACGCCATCACCAACCGCATGATCGGCGGCCCCGACGCCGGTATCTCCGGCACCCACGGCGGCTCGATGGGCGAGTCCTGGAGCGACCTGGTCGCCAGCGAGCGGCTGATCGAGACCGGCGTGGTCCCGGACGGGGTGGACCCGTGGGTGGTCGGCCCGTACGTGACCGACAACAACCAGCGCGGCATCCGCAACTTCGCCATCGACCACAGCCCGCTCAACTACTCCAACTTCGGCTACGACATGAGCGGAGCGGAGGTGCACTCCGACGGCGAGATCTGGAACGCCGTGCAGTACGAGGTGCGCCAGGCGCTCGTCGGCAAGTACGGCGAGCCGTCCAAGAAGGTGCTCGCCTCGTGCGCGGCCGGGAAGGCTGCGGTGGAGGACTGCGGTGGTGGCCGCCGCTGGATCCAGCTGATGTTCGACTCCTACCTGCTGATGGCCGACGGCAGGATCACCATGGTCGACGCCCGGGACGCGATGCTCGCCGCGGACCGGATCCGCTTCGGCGGCGCCGACCTGGACGTCCTGTGGACGGCGTTCGCCAAGCGCGGCCTCGGCATCGGCGCCACCGCCACCTCGACGAGCGACACCCGGCCGCACGCGGACTTCTCCACCCCGAATGGCAAGAACGGCACGGTGACCTTCAAGATCGCCGACGACGGCGGCAAGGCGATCGACGGCGCCAAGGTCTACATCGGCCACTTCACCACCCGCACCACGCCGGTCGCCGGCACGGCCTCCGGCCTCGACGCCGCCGCGCGCCTCACCCCCGGCCGCTACGACGCGGTAGCGGTAGCCCCGGGCTACGGACTGGTGCGGTTCGACTTCCAGGTCGGCGGCACGTCCCAGCGGACCGTCCCGGTGCACATGGAGCGCAACCTCGCCTCGGCGGCGGCCGGCGCCACCATCACCGGCGACGGACTGAACCTGGCCCGGCTCATCGACGACGACGAGGGCACCAACTGGGCGTTCGTCGGGAACAAGACCAGGACGTCGGTGGTCGGCAAGGGCGTCAGCATCCACCTGGCCGGCGACGGCCCGAGCAAGATCCGCCGTGTCCAGGTCAGCGCCCTGAACCGGCCGACCGACAGCAAGGACCCGGGTGGCGACACGGGCAGCCAGAGCCGCTTCTCGGCCCTGCGCCAGTTCCGGATCTCGGCGTGCACCCGCACCGAGTCGGTCGACTGCTCCCAGCCCGGGCAGTTCAAGCCGGTCTACACCAGTGCGGCGGACGCCTTCGCGGCGGCCAAGCCGCGTCCGGCGGCGCCGGACCTGACGATGCGCGGCTTCGACATCCCGCTGACCACCGCGACCGACCTGCGGTTCGAGACCGTCACCAACCAGTGCATCGGCGGCCCGGCGTTCGCGGGCGAGCAGGACAACGACCCGAACAACGTGACCGACTGCGCCACCGGTTCCACGGCGGCGTTCAACGTGCGGGCCTCGGAGTTCCAGGTGTTCGAGCACTGATCCGGCGGGGGTGACGGAGGCTTCGGCACCGTCACCCCCGTACGGCTCCGCGAGGGACCGGCCCCGTGCGACCGGGTCCGGTCGCTCGTGTGTGCCGGCCGCCGGCCGTCACAGCCATCCGCGGCGGGCGGCCTCCCAGGCCAGCTGCATCCGGGTCTGGACCCCGGCGAACTCGATCAGGTCACGGATACGGCGCTGGACGGTCCGCAGGCTCGTGCCCAACTGGCCGGCGACCGCGGCGTCCGTCAGCCCGGTGAGCAGCAGGGACAGCAGGAGCAGGTCCTCCGGCGGAGGGGTCCGGTCGCACTCGGTCTCGCCGGCCAGGCCGTCCTCGGTGAGCACCAGAGGGGAGGCGCCGTTCCACAGACTCTCGAAGAACGCGACTAGGGCGTCGAGCAGCGCGCCGGGGCGGACCAGGACGGCGGACGGCCCGGCCGACGGGTCGGCGGACGACCCGGCCGAGGGACCGGCCGACGGGGCGGCCCACGGACCGCCGGGCGGTTCAGCCGACGGGACGGCCGATGGTTGAGCCGACGGACCTGCGGACGGGTCGGCGGGCGGGCTGTCCACGCTGGAAGCCGGTGCGGAAGGAGACACCAGCATGGCCAGCTCCCGGTCCGCGACCACCATCTTCACCGGCACCTCCGCGGAGACCCGGGCCTGTTCTCCGCGCCCGACGAACTCGCGGATCCGGTACACCTCGGGCGGCACCTCCAGCGTCGACCTCTCGTAGACGACGCGGTACCGCACCCCCGAGGCCAGGACCTCCAGTTCGGTGTCGTTGCCCCGGGAGGGCACCGCCACGTTCGGCGGCTTGCACAGCGCCAGGATCTCGTCGCGTGCGCCGCGCTGGAGCTGCTCGAACGTCCGGGCCATCGCCTGCGCCCCGGTGACGGTCTCGACCGTCTCGCCCGAGCCCCGGCGCCGGGCCTCACTGCGGTATTCCTCGGTGAGCTTCTCGATCACGGACTGCGCGGCCTGCAGCTCCTGTTGCCGACTCAGCAACACGGGGCCGAGCGCCAGGTCCGGCGGAGACGCCCGGAAGCGGTGCGCCGAGCCCTCGGCGCGGCTCACCAGTCCCTTCGCCTCCAGCGTGTCGAGGAGCACGGCCGCATCCCGCCCGGACAACCCCAGACTGCGGGCGAGTTGGGACGGCGTGGCCTCCGACATCCTGACCAGACTGCGATAGGCCCGTACTTCCACGGAGTCGAGACCGGCGGTCTCGAACATGGCGCTCCTCTCGTCCTGCGGTCCTGCATCGACCCCGTCACTGGTACCGGCTCCGGCCGGCCGGAGCC
>NZ_MUBM01000272.1 GCF_002154505.1 Streptomyces carpinensis
CGCCGACCATGTGGACGCCGACCACGGCACCGTCCTTGACCTGGACGAGCTTGATCTCACCCGCGGTCTTCAGGATCTTGCTCTTGCCGTTGCCCGCCAGGTTGTACTTGAGAGCGACGACCTTGTCCGCGCCGTAGATCTCCTTGGCCTTGGCCTCGGTGAGACCGACGGAGGCGACCTCCGGGTGGCAGTACGTCACCCGCGGGACACCGTCGTAGTCGATCGGAACGGTCCGCAGACCGGCCAGACGCTCCGCCACCAGGATGCCCTCGGCGAAGCCGACGTGCGCGAGCTGGAGCGTCGGGACCAGGTCACCGACGGCGGAGATGGTGGGAACGTTGGTACGCATGTACTCGTCGACGAGGACGTAGCCGCGGTCCATGGCGACCCCGGCCTCCTCGTAGCCCAGGCCCTGGGAGACCGGGCCGCGGCCGACGGCGACGAGCAGGACCTCGGCCTCGAACACCTTGCCGTCCGCGAGGGTGACCTTCACGCCGTCCTGGGTGTACTCGGCCTTCTCGAAGAAGGTGCCCAGGTTGAACTTGATGCCGCGCTTGCGGAACGCGCGCTCCAGCAGCTTGGAGGAGTTCTCGTCCTCCACCGGGACCAGGTGCTTCAGGCCCTCGATGACCGTGACGTCGGCGCCGAAGGACTTCCAGGCGGAGGCGAACTCGACACCGATGACGCCGCCGCCCAGGATGATCGCGGACTTCGGCACGCGGTCCAGGACCAGGGCGTGGTCGGAGGAGATGATGCGGTCGCCGTCGATCTGGAGACCCGGCAGGGACTTCGGCACGGAACCGGTCGCCAGGAGGACGTGGCGACCCTGGATCCGCTGACCGTTGACGTCGACGGAGGTCGGGGAGGACAGCCGGCCCTCACCCTCGATGTAGGTCACCTTGCGGGAGGCGATGAGTCCCTGCAGGCCCTTGTAGAGGCCGGAGATCACGTCGTCCTTGTACTTGTGGACGGCCGGGACGTCGATGCCCTCGAAGGTGGCCTTGACGCCGAACTGCTCGCTCTCGCGGGCCTGGTCGGCGATCTCGCCCGCGTGGAGCAGGGCCTTGGTGGGGATGCAACCCCGGTGCAGGCAGGTACCGCCGACCTTGTCCTTCTCGATCAGGGCGACGTCCAGGCCCAGCTGCGCCCCGCGCAGGGCCGCGGCGTAACCACCGCTACCACCGCCGAGGATCACTAGGTCGAAAACGGTGCTGGCGTCGTTCGCCACGTCACGTCCTCCATGCATGTGCGCCGTACGCCGGTCGTCGCTGACCGGCAGGCGGCTGGTGTCCGGCCGCTCGTTCTTCGGCCCTTGGGTGGGGCCCTGTCCTGCCGACGCCCATCTTCGCACTTGTCGGGAGCGGACGAGACGCGGGGCCGGGGTGTGAGACGTACCACCCGGTTGCCGCAACCGGACAAAACGGCCCCGAGTGCGGGACGCACCCGGGGCCGTCGAGGGACGAACCTCAGCCGAGGTCGCCCGCGGCCGTGAGCTCCGCGAGCCGGACCAGCGTGCGCACCGCCGAGCCCGTACCGCCCTTGGGCGTGTAGCCGAAGGGACCCTGCTCGTTGAAGGCCGGGCCGGCGATGTCCAGGTGGGCCCAGGTGATGCCCTCGCCGACGAACTCGCGCAGGAACAGGCCGGCGACCAGCCCGCCGCCCATGCGCTCGCCCATGTTGGCGATGTCGGCGACCGGCGAGTCCATGCCCTTGCGCAGGTGCTCGGGCAGCGGCATCGGCCAGGCCTCCTCGCCGACCTCCTCGGCGGCCTCGTGCACCGCGGTGCGGAAGGCGTCGTCGTTCGCCATGATCCCGAAGGTCCGGCTGCCCAGCGCCAGCATCATCGCGCCGGTCAGGGTCGCGACGTCCACGATCGCGTCGGGCTTCTCCTGCGAGGCCGCCCACAGCGCGTCCGCGAGCACCAGCCGGCCCTCGGCGTCGGTGTTGAGGACCTCCACCGTCTTGCCGCTGAACATGCGCAGCACGTCACCGGGGCGGGTGGCGGAACCGGAGGGCATGTTCTCGGCCAGCGCCAGCCAGCCGGTGACGTTGACCTCCAGGCCCAGACGGGCGGCCGCGACGACGGCGGCGAACACCGCGGCGGCGCCGCTCATGTCGCACTTCATCGTCTCGTTGTGGCCGGCCGGCTTGAGCGAGATGCCGCCCGAGTCGTAGGTGATGCCCTTGCCGACCAGCGCCAGGTGCTTCTTCGCCTTCGGGCTGGTGTACGACACCTTCACCAGTCGCGGCGCCGACGCCGAGCCGGAGCCGACGCCCAGGATGCCGCCGTAGCCGCCCTTGGCGAGCGCCTTCTCGTCGAGCACCTGGACCTTCAGGCCGTGCGCCTTGGCCGCGTCCTGGGCGACGGCGGCGAACGCGGCCGGGTTGAGGTCGTTCGGCGGGGTGTTGATCAGGTCGCGGGCGCGGTTGAGCTCCTCGGAGACGGCCGTGGCGCGCTCGATCGCCGCCTTGTAGGCGCGGTCGCGGGGCTTGCCGCCGAGCAGCACGACGTCGGCGACGGGCGCCTTGCCGTTGCGCGACTTCGCGGCGCCGTTCGTCTGCGCGGTCTCCTTGTACGTGTCGAAGGAGTACGCGCCGAGCAGTGCGCCCTCACCGACCGCACCGGCGTCGGCGGCCTCCGCCAGCGGCAGCGCGAAGGCGGCCTTCTTCGTCCCGGCGAGGGCACGGGCGGCGACGCCGGCGGCCCGGCGCAGCGCCTCGGCGTCGTACCCGGCGTCCTTCTCGGGCTCCGCGCCGAGGCCCACGGCCAGCACGAGCGGGGCCTTGAAACCCGACGGCGCGGGCAGCTTGGTCACCTCGCCCTCGGCACCGGAGGCACCGAGGGTCTCCAGGACGTCGGCGAGCTTGCCGTCGTACGCCTTGTCGACGGCCTCGGCGCCCGGTGCGACGACCGGGCCCTGGGCGCCCTTGGCGACACCGACGACGATCGCGTCGGCCCGCAGGCCGGGCGCCGCGGCGGTGCTGAGAGTGAGAGCAGTCACGGTGGTGAAATCTCGCTTCCCTGTGAAAGGTGGTGTGGCCGAACAAGGGTGGGTCGACCGGGCCCGACGACCGACCCTAGATCCCTCCTGCGGTGCGGTCTTCACCCGGGCAGGCAAACACCCGGCACGAGCCTACGCGCGTTGTTTCGCCGACCGGATGCCGCGGGGTTCACCTGGCGGCGGCGTCGCCGTCACCTTCCGATCCTCACACCGTCGGCCCGCGGACGCGGCGGGGGGCAACTCCCTTGGGTGCATGAGGAGTCGGCGATGATCGTCGGGTGTACGTTCCCGCGCATCGCCCCGCAGTCCGCACGACGAGACGTCCGGCCCTCGGCCGCGGACCCGCCCGCCCGTTCCTTCTCGTCGCCCTGCTCCTGCTGCTCGCCGGCTGCTCCGGCGACCGGGGCGAGGGCGGCGGCCCCAGGAAGGACGCCACGCCGCCGGCGGCGCGGCGCTGGCAGCCGCGGCCGGGAACCAGCTGGCAGTGGCAGCTCAGCGGCCGGCTCGACACCTCGGTGCGGGCGGCGGTCTACGACATCGACGGCTTCGACCACCCGAAGGCGACCGTCGCGGCACTGCACCGCCAGGGCCGCAGGGTCGTCTGCTACGTCTCCACGGGCGCCTGGGAGGACTTCCGCCCGGACGCGGGGAGGTTCCCGAAGTCGGTGCTCGGCAGGGGCAACGGCTGGAAGGGCGAGCGCTGGCTCGACATCCGCCGTACCGACGTGCTGAGGCCTTTGATGGCGGCCCGCCTCGACATGTGCCGGGAGAAGGGCTTCGACGCGGTGGAGCCGGACAACATGGACGGATACCGAAACCGCACCGGATTCCCGCTGACGGCCGCGGACCAGCTCCGCTACAACCGTCTCGTCGCCGAGCTGGCCCACGACCGTGGCATGGCGGTCGGACTGAAGAACGATCTGGACCAGATCCCGCAGCTGGCCGGGGACTTCGACTTCGCGGTCAACGAGCAGTGCGCCCAGTACGGCGAGTGCGCCGAGCTCGAGCCCTTCGTCGCGGCCGGCAAGGCGGTGTTCCACGTCGAGTACGAGCTGCCGGCCGGCCGCTTCTGCGCGCAGTCCCGCCGTCTGGGGCTCAGCTCACTGCTCAAGAGGTACGAGCTGGGGGCGTGGCGCCGGGCGTGCTGAAGCCGGCCGCCGGCCCGGCGGGCGTCCGGGAGACGAGCCCGAGGCCGGTGACCGCCGTGCCAGCCACCCGGTCGGCCAGCGACCGCCGGCCGGGGAAGAGCACCGGCAGGGCGTTGAACAGGAAGACCAGCACGGCCAGCGCCCACACCAGCACCGACAGCAGGAAGTGGCCCTCGATCAGCAGCACGCAGGCCACGGCGTAGACGGCGACGTCGGCCGCGGTGGTGACGGCGGCCCGCAGCGCGGCCGGGCGTGCGCGCCCGGAGGCCACCGGGCCGCCGGCCGGGACGACCTTCAGGCCGAGCAGGCCCTTGCCGACCGTGCGCCCGGCGAGGGCCAGGCACCCCCACTGGTAGAGGAAGGCGGCCAGCACCAGCAGCCCGAACGCCTCCTCCACGTCCAGCACCACCTTGTTCCACAGGGACACCCCCAGGTGCTCCGAGGCGCCGAGGACGTCGCCGCGCGAGGAGAGCAGGTCCAGGCCGCTGCGCGTGGCGAGTTCGGGCACGTCGGTGACGAGGGCGGAGATCCGGTGGAAGGTCAGCACGGCGAGCGCCGAGGCGGCCGCGACCACCAGCGCGAAATCGATGAACCAGGCCACGGCACGGCGCAGCTTCGGCACAGACGTCCCCCCGATCACATCACTGTCTGTCTGCACTGCCTGTTCGACCGTCGGTCTGTCCGACCCGACTGTCCGTCTGCTCGGCGGCTCAGACTAGCGACGCGACGGGGACGGCCGAAGAAGACGGCACGGATCGTTTCAGCCCAGTGACACAAGGACCAGGGCGGTGGTGGCCGCCGCCTCCGCGAGGCCGCCGAAGACATCGCCGGTCACGCCGCCGAAGCGGCGCGTGCAGTGGCGCAGGAGGAGCTCGGCGACGACGAGGGCGGCGACCACCGCACCCGCGGCGAGCAGGGCGACGTGCGGGCCGAGGCCCGCCCCCGCCGCGCCGGCCGCCCCCGTGACGACGAGGGCCGCTCCCAGCGCGCCGGGCACCGGGACCACCCCTGCGACGGCCGCCCCCAGTCCCTCCGGCCGGGCGGCCGGCACCCCGCGGCGCGCGGCCAGGGTCAGCGCCAGCCGGGCGGCGCTCGCCGCGACGACGGCGGCGAGCGCGCCGTGGGCCCACGAGTCGCCGTAGGCCTGCGCCAGGGCGGCGACCTGGGCGAGCAGCACGAGGACGAGAGTGATCACTCCGAACGGGCCGATGTCCGACTGCTTCATGATCCGCAGCGCGTCCTCGGCCGGCTTGCCGCTGCCCAGTCCGTCCGCGGTGTCGGCGAGGCCGTCCAGGTGCAGGCCGCGGGTCAGTGCGGCGGGCACGGCGGCGGTGGCGACGGCGGCGAGGAGGGGGCCGGCGCCGAGGAACAGCAGCAACAGGCCCACCGCGGCGGCGCCCACGCCGACGACGAGCCCGGCGAGCGGCGCGCAGAGCATCCCGCCGCGCGCCGCCGCACGGTCCCAGCGGGTCACCCGGACCGGGAGGACGGTCAGCGTCCCGAAGGCGAACCGGAGCCCGTGCAGCGCGGGAATCCACGAGGTCGGCGAGGGCGGAGGGGCAGAGGAGGAAGGAGAGGAAGGAGAGGAAGGAGAAGGCGGCGAGGGGGAGGAGGGCGCGGACACGCGGGCAGAGTACGGGACCGGCGCGCACCCGCCGGCAAGCGGGCGGGGTCCCGGCGGACGCGGCAGACTACCTACATGGGGCAATGGCTGTACCGCAACATCGTCGAGCCCGGGAAACTGCCCCTGCTCCTCGCCCTCGGCGCCTTCGTCGTGACTTTCCTCGTCACCCGCGTCATCACCCGTCTGATCCGGGCCGGGAAGGGGCCCTTCGGCAACGTCAAGGCCGGCGGGCTGCACATCCACCACGTCGTCCCCGGTGTCCTCCTGATCGTCTTCGGCGGCTTCGGCGCGGTGGCCAGCAGCCGGTACGGCTTCGGAGCGGCGGCCTTCGCGGTGGTCTTCGGCGTGGGCGCGGGTCTGGTCCTGGACGAGTTCGCGCTGATCCTGCACCTGGACGACGTCTACTGGACCGAGGCGGGCCGCAAGAGCGTCGAGGTGGTCGTCCTCACCGCCGCCCTGGTCGGTCTGGTGCTCGGCGGCTTCTCCCCGTTCGGCGTCAACGACCTGACTGCGGGTGAGCTGCAGAACCGGGGGACGGTCATCGGCAGCGTGGTCGTGAACTTCGTGTTCTCCCTGGTGTCCCTCAGCAAGGGCAAGTTCCGGCTCGCCGTGTTCGGCGTGATCGTTCCCTTCCTCGCCCTGGTCGGCGCCGTCCGGCTGGCCCGCCCCGACTCCTACTGGGCCAGGCGCTTCTACCGCCGCCGCCCGCGCGCCCGCGCCCGGGCCGGTCTGCGCGCCTACCGCCACGACCGCCGCTGGGCCGGCCCCCGCCGCCTGGTTCAGGACTGGATCGGCGGCAGGCCCGACGCGCGGCCGGCCCGGCTGCCGGGCCCGGGCCCGGGCCCGGGCGGTGACTGAGGGACCCGGCGCCGCGCGCACGGCCACCGTCGACGTGCCGTCGACAGCGCGCACACCAGCGCCACGCCGGTGAGCGCCGCCACATGCTCCGTGCCGGCGAGGTTCTCCTTCAGAGCCACCTCGACCGCCATCGCAGCGCTCACCGCGCCCGCCGTGACGTACGCGCCGTAGCGCCAGCCGAGGTACACCGCGAGCCCCACCACGGCCGCGGACGGGCCGGTGTCCACCACGTGCGCGTCGCTGCGGGGCAGGCCCAGCAGACGTTCGGGGCCGAGGGCGACGCCCACGCGCGCGTACAGCGTGCCGGCGAGCGTGGCGACGTAGGCGACGGCGAGGGTGCGCCGCCGGCCCAGGCAGATCTCGGCGACGCCGAACACGAACAGGATCTGCGCCAGCGCCCCGTACACCGGCAGGTCCAGGGCCGGCACGAACAGCGAGAGCGGGGTGCGCAGCAGGGACAGCCACAGCGGGTCCTCGGCCCGTACGGCGCCGGCGCGGTGCACGAGACCGTGGCCCCAGGGCTGGTTCTGCACGTACTGCAGCAGCGCCGTCAGGCACACCGCCGTGAGCGTCATCGGGATCGCCCGCAGACGGCGCCGGAGCAGCGGCTCGCGCACGGCGTCGTACACGGGCCCCCACTCGGCGCGGGCCCAGCGGGCGAGTGTCCTCACCAGGCTCTCCCCGTCGTCCTCATCGGTGCGTCTCCAGGTGCCTGCGGTGCAGCCACTTGGGAAGCCCCGGCGCTTCCAGGAACCCCTCGGCGCGCGCCGCCGCGAGGCCGATGCGCGGCAGGTCCGCGCTCTTCTCGAAGAGCAGGAACCGCGGTTCCCAGATGGGGCGGTACTTGGCGTTGGCGCGGTACAGGGACTCGATCTGCCACCAGCGGGAGAAGAAGCTGAGCAGCGACCGCCACAGCCTCAGCACCGGTCCGGCGCCGAGGCGCGCGCCGCGTTCGAAGACCGACCGGAACACGGCGAAGTTCAGTGAGACCTGGGTGATCCGGATCTCCCCGGCGCGGCGCAGCAGTTCGAGCACCATGAACTCCACGAGCCCGTTCTCGGCGTGCCGGTCGCGGCGCATGAGGTCCAGGGAGAGACCGCGCGGCCCCCACGGCACGAAGGAGAGCAGGGCCTTGAGCTCGCCGCGGGCGTCGTGGCACTCCAGCATCACGCACCGGCCGTCCCGGGGGTCCCCGAGCCGGCCCAGCGCCATGCTGAACCCGCGCTCGGTGGCCCCGTCCCGCCAGTCGTCCGCCCGTTCCACCAGGTAGGCCATCTCGTCCGCGGGAATGTCCTCGTGCCGCCGGATGCGCACGGTGTACCCGGCTCGCAACACCCGGTTGCGGGCCTGCCGCACGGTGCGCATGGCCCGTCCCTCCAGGGTGAACTCGGCGACCTCCACCACGGCCTCGTCGCCGAGCTCCAGGGCGTCCAGCCCGTGCCGGGCGTAGACCGTGCCCGCCTCCTCGCCCGCGCCCATCACGGCCGGGATCCAGCCGTGCGCCCGCGCCTGGTCCAGCCACGGCTCGATGGCGCCGGGCCAGGCCTCGGGATCGCCGATGGGGTCACCGGAGGCGAGGCTGACGCCGCCCACCACCCGGTAGGCGACGGCGGCCTTGCCGGTCGGAGACCAGATGACGCTCTTCTCCCGGCGCAGCGCGAAGTAGCCGAGCGAGTCCCGCTCGCCGTGCCGCTCCAGCAGCTCCCGCAGCCGCTTCTCGTCGTCCTCGGTGAGCGGGTCGACGGCGCGCCGGGAGCGGAAGGCGGCGTAGAGGACGGCGAGGAGAAGAGCCGTGGACAGTGCGTTGATGGCGACGTTCGCCCAGTTGGGGGTGGCGATGCCGGGGACGTGGGTCTTCGGGGCGGCGACCGAGACGAGCCGCAGCGTGCCGTAGTGCCAGCGATGGAGGTACGTCGAACGGGCCGCGTCCGGGGCCTGGTTGGTGACGGTCACCAGCAGTGCGGCCAGTAGCGAGGCCACGAGCGCGCCGCCCACCGCGACGGCGGCGGCGAGGCGGGGGTTGGCGCGGTCGCCCTTGGCGTAGAACTCGCGGCGTCCGAGCAGCAGCGCGGCGACGAAGGAGGCGGTCAGCGCCAGGGAGCACCAGTTCTGGACGGAGTCGCGGACCTCGGGGAACGCCGTCTGGGCGAACGCGAACAGCACCAGGAACGGCCCGCTCAGCCCGAGGTTCAGGATCCAGGCGGCCCGCTTGCGGCGGCGCATGGTGATGGCCAGGAACGCGGTGAACACACCGGACGCGAAGCCGGCGGTGAGCAGGTACGGCGTGAAGAGGTTCTCCTGGTTGTGCCGCCGCACGTCCTGGCCGAGGGACACCCAGACCGCGCTGAGGAAGTTGACGAACGCGACGGCCCGCAGGTACCAGACGGCGAACGCGGCGGCCCGCTGCGAGCTCACGCCGCCAGGACGTACAGGTGCGAGTCGGGCATCTCCCATGAAGATGGATCATATGGGCGTCCTGTCGCCGAACGTCCCTTTTCGCCTCGCACACACCAAGAGTGCACCGGCGCATCATCACAGGCGCATCGGCACAGGGGCATCGGCACATCAGCATGACCGCACCGGCCCGCCCGCGGCTGCCCGCTCGAGGCAGCCCCGCCGAAGGCGGCTCGGCCGGAAGGGGCCCGGCCGGAGGGGGCGGGCTGCCGACGGCCGGGCTGCCGGGCGGGTGCGCTCGCCTCAGTCCGCCGACTGGTGGTCGCCGGATCCGGATTCGGACCCGGATTCGGGCTCGTCCGGCTTCTCCGGGGCCTCGGGGAGTTCCGCCGCCAGTGCCGCCGCGGCCTGGACCAGGGGAAGCGCCAGCAGTGCGCCCGTGCCCTCGCCGACGGTCACCCCGTGGTCGAGCAGCGGCTCCAGCGCCATCCGGTCCAGGGCCTTCGCCTGGCCGGGCTCCCCGCTGCTGTTCCCCGCCAGCCACCAGTCCGGCGCGCGGAACGCCACCCGCTGTCCCACCAGGGCGCACGCGGCCGAGACCACGCCGTCCAGGATCACGGGCAGCTTGCGCACCGCGCACTGCAGCAGGAAGCCGGTCATCGCGGTCAGGTCGGCCCCGCCCACCGTCGCCAGCAGCTGCAACTGGTCCCCGAGCACGGGCCGGGCCCGCCGCAGCGCGTCCCGGATCGCGGCGCACTTGCGCATCCACGCCAGGTCGTCGATCGCCTCACCGCCGCGCCCGGTCACCACGGACGCGTCCGTTCCGCACAGCGCGGCGATCAGCACCGCCGCCGCGGTGGTGCCGCCCACACTGACGTCGCCGAGCACCACCAGGTCCGTGCCGGAGTCGGCCTCCTCGTCGGCCACCGCGACCCCGGCCCGGAAGGCGGCCTCCGCCTCCTCGAGGGTCAGCGCGTCCTCGACGTCGATGCGTCCGCTGCCGCGCCGCACCCGGTGCCGTACGACGTCCTCGGGCAGCGCCTCCGGCGCGCAGTCCAGGGCCATGTCCACCACCCGCACCGGGACCCCGAGCCGCCGGGCCAGCACCGACACCGGCCGGCCGCCCTCCAGGAGCGCCCGCACCAGCTGCTCGGCGCCACCGGCGGGCCGCGCCGAGACGCCGAGCTTCGCGACGCCGTGGTCACCGGCGAAAACGATCACCCGCGGCCGTTCCACCGGCCGTACCGGCACCGCGCCCTGCGCCGCGGCCAGCCACTCACCCAGGTCGTCGAGGCGGCCCAGCGAACCGGGCGGCACGATCCGACGCTCCCGGCGCGCCTCGGCATCACGGCGCACACCGCCGTCCGGACGCTCGATCAGATCGGTGAAGTCGTCGAGATTCAGCGAGCTCATTCGCCGAACAGTACCGGCCCCGGTCGAACACGACCGACCCACATCGCCACCACACCCGTACGGCGTCTTTCCGGCCAAGATCTTGATCACATACGTTCCCTTTGCGGTGAATTGCCGACAGTGGTCGCCGGTCGGCCGCTCACCGCCGTACGCCCTCTCGCCCCACCGGGAGCCGCCATGCCGTCCCTGTCGTACGCCTCGCGGGTCTACGACCCGCGCCGGGTCGCGTACGCCGCCGAACTCGCCCAGGGCACCGACCGGTTCCACGAGCCGCGCCGCGAGGACTGCCCGTGGTGCGGCTCGGCCCGGCTGCGCACCCGGCTGCGCGCGCCGGACCTGATGCAGCACAAACCCGGCAGGTTCGCGGTCGACCAGTGCGCGGACTGCGGGCACCTCTTCCAGAACCCCCGGCTCACCTCGGCGGGGCTGGCCTTCTACCACCGGGACCACGACGAGACCGACCGGGGCGGCCTGCCCGATCCGGTGCTCGCCGTCCGCCACGGCCACCGCCGGCACCGCTTCGACGCACGCCTGATGCGGAACGTGGGCGAACCGGAGAGCTGGCTGGACGTCGGCACGGGCCACGCCCACTTCCCGGCGGCGGCCCGGGAGGTGTTCCCGTACACCTCCTTCGACGGACTCGACCCGACGCCACGCGTGGTGCAGGCCCGCGCGGCCGGGCGGATCGAGGAGGCCCACGTCGGCCATCTGGCCGACCCGCACATCGCGAACCGCCTGCGCGGCCGTTACGACGTGGTCAGCGTGTTCCACCACCTGGCACACGCCCCCGACCCGCGCGCGGAACTGCGGGGCGCCCTCGGCGCGCTGCGGCCCGGCGGTCACCTCCTCGTCGAACTCCCCGACCCGCGCAGCCTGTTCGCCCTGCTGCTGGGCAAGTGGTGGCTGCCCCACGGCCAGCCGCGTCACCTGCACCTGCTGCCTCTGCGCAACCTCCGCGCGGAACTGGAGTCCGCCGGCTGCACGATCCTCGTCACCGACCGCCGCACCCCGCACACCCCCAACGACCTGTCGGCGGCCCTGGCCCTGGCCCTCACCCACGCCCTGCCCGCCGCCGACGCACCCTGGCGCACCACCCCGCCCGGCCGCCTCCGGCGCGCCCTGCGCGCGGTCCTCGCCACCCCGGTCGGCCCGCTGGTGGACGCGGTGGCGGCCGTGGACGTCGTGCTGTCCCCGCTGCTGCGCCGCGTCCCCGGCCTCTCCAACGCCTACCGCGTCGTCGCCCGCCGGGACACCGCCTGAGACGGGCCGCTACGGCGGGGACGCCGCCGCCGGGCGCCGCTCAGCCGCGCAGCACCATCGCCTGGCCCGCCACCACCAGCAGGACCTGCTCGCACTCGGCGGCGAAGGCCGTGTTCAGACGGCCGAGTTCGTCGCGGTAGCGGCGGCCCGAGGCGGTGGCCGGGACGATGCCGGAACCGACCTCGTTGGAGACCGCGACCACCGTGCGGCGACTCGCCCGGACGGCGGCCGTCAGGGCGGCCACCCGGTCCCGCAGGGCCCGTTCGCCGCCGCCCGCCCACTCGGCGTCGTCCCAGGCGCCCACGGAGTCCATCACGTCCGTCAGCCACAGCGACAGGCAGTCGATGAGCAGCGGCGGACCGGTCTCCCGCAGGAGCGGCACCAGGTCGCAGGTCTCGACGGTGCGCCAGGAGCCCGGCCGCCGCTCCCGGTGCGTGGCGACCCGGGCCGCCCATTCGGCGTCGCCGCTCCGGGTGCCGCCCGTGGCGACGTAGAGCACGCCGGGGAAGGCCTCCAGTCGCCGTTCGGCCTCCACCGACTTGCCCGACCGCGCCCCGCCCAGCACGAGTGTGCGCCGGGGCACGTCCGGTGCGCCCTGGTACGCCCCGACCGTCAGCGTGGTGCCGTCCGGCACCGCCCGCGCCCCGGCCGCCGCGAGCCGGCGCCGCAGCTCCGCCCCCGGCGGCACGTCGTGGTCCAGGTGGACGCCGACGACGTCCGTGGCCGGGCCCACCGCGCCCACCGAGCGCAGCTTGGCGAGGGCGTCCGGCCGGCCCACGACATCCGCGAGGACCATGTCGTACGTCTGGGCCGTGCCCTCCTCCAGACCGGCCGGCGCGCCGCCCGGCGGCAGGTACAGCAGCCGCTGCCCGTCCGGACCGGTCACCGCGTACCCCGTGCCCGGGGCGTCCAGCGCCACCGCCCGCACCCGATGCCCCGTCAGCAGCGCCAGCTCCCGCCCGTCCGGCACCCGGCCCGGCTGCGGCAGCCCGGCCGGCACCTCCACGGCCGGCCCGTCGTGCGGGTGCGACAGCAGGACCTGGCGCACACCGCCGAGCGATGTGCCCGCCCGCGCGGCCGCGAACGCCGCGCCGGGGGTCAGGTCCAGCAGCATCGTCCCGTCCACGAGCAGCGCGGTCGCCGCGCGCGCCTGCGCGCCGAGGGACGACGCGCAGACCGCGCAGGGGCATTGGGGGCGGGGAAGTCCGACGGGGGCACCGGTGCCGAGCAGAGTCACGTCCACGGACCCGATTTTCCTGGGTCGCCGCAGGTCTTGCGCATCCGGCTAGGCTGCGGGCAGGAGCCGGACCATGATCCGGCTTCCGCTGTGCAGTGTGCTCACATCAGGGAGGCGTACATGGCGGCATGGACGTGGCGGTTCGAGACGGCCGACGGGACGGAGGTCCAGCCCGCGGTGCAGCCCGAGGAGTTCACCACGCAGGGCGACGCCGAGTCCTGGATCGGGGAGAACTGGAAGGCCCTGCTCGACGGGGGCGCGGACCAGGTGCGGCTGTTCGAGGACTCCGCGGAGATCTACGGCCCGATGAGCCTGCACGCCGACGGCCCCGAGGCCTAGGTCACGGCAACGCGGCCGGGCAGCGGTGTCAGGGTGCGCGAGAGCGGCGTGATCCGAACGGGGAGGTCCTGGGGCCGGTCCGACAGCCCGGGGGCACGTCCGGCACTTGCCTCGTCCGCCCGGTGAGCGGCCCCGTGGAAGGGGGCGGTCACGGTGACCGCCCCCTTTCCGCACGGTTCACTGCTCGCCCAGCGTCACCTCCACCGTCGTCTCGGCGCCGTTGCGCGAGTACGTCACCTTCGTCTTCTGCCCCGGCTTGTCGGACGCCAGCGCCTCGGACAGCGAGGTGATCGTCGTGATGCCGGTGCCGCCGAGCCGGATGATCACGTCCCCGGGCCGGATGCCCGCCCGGTCCGCCGCGCCGCCCGCCTTCACGTCCACCACGGCGACCCCCGCGGGCTGGTAGCCGGCGTTGACGACGGTGCGCCCGGTGATGCCCAGCGCCGCCCGGCCGGAGTCGACGACCCTGCCGTACTTCACGATCTGGCCGGCGATCGTCTTCACCATCGACGCCGGGATGGCGAAGCCGATGCCGGGCGCCGCGCTGCCCCCGAGCTGGGGATCGACCGCGGCGAGCGTCGGAATGCCGATGACCTGACTGCTCAGGTTCACCAGCGCGCCGCCGCTGTTGCCCGGATTGATAGAGGCCGAGGTCTGCACCATGTTGGCGATCGTGGCCCCGGTGCCGCCCTCGCTCTGCCCCTCGCTGACGGTCCGCCCGGTCGCCGACACGATCCCCTCGGTCACGCTCGAGGACAGCCCGAGCGGCGAACCCATGGCGAGGACGATCTGCCCGACCGCGACCTTCTGCGAATCACCGAAGGCGGCCGCCTTCAGCCCGCGGGGAACCTTGTCCAGCTTGACCACGGCGAGATCCTGGGCCGGGTAGGAGGAGACGAGGGTCGCGGTGAGCACCTCCTCGCTGCCCGCCGTGGTGACGTGGAACCTCTTCGCGCTCCCGACGACGTGCGCGTTGGTGACGACGTGCCCCTTGTCGTCGTACACGACCCCCGACCCCAGACTGTGGCCGGCCTGGATCTGCACCACCGACGGCAGTACGTTCCTGATCACCCGCTCGTAGTCGCTCTGCAGGTCGGTCGCGGCCGCGGGCTCGTCCACCCGGCGCCCGGAGGGGTCCTTCGTCCCGGAGGCCGCCGCCTCCTTTGGCGTCGAGGAGCCGTTGCATCCGGACAGCAGCGCGGCACAGCAGATCAGAGCGGCGAGCGGAGCGACCATCCGGAGAGCCGGCCGGAGGGTCCGGGCACGAGCACGGGAAACGTCCATGTCCCGAGTCTCACGGCGGGGTGGGTACCCGGCTTGCCGGGTTCACCCGAACGAGCGGCCCGGGAGAGCCCGGGAGAGAACAGCGGCCTCAGCCGCGTACCCCGCACAGGTGCAGCAGCGCCGCGACCGCGCGGTACGGGTCGGTGCGCCCGGCCCGCTCCTCGGCGGCCAGCAGCATCTCCACGTCGGCCGGGAGCCGAGCGCCGTCCGCCGCCGTGTCCGTGAAGACCCGCACCCCGTACCAGGCGTGCAGCGGAGCCCCGATCCCGGCGAGGGTGGCCGTCAGATCGGCGAGCCGGTCCGCCCGCACGTCCAGGCCCAGCCGGTTGCGGTACGCGGTCGTGTCGAACGCGGTCAGCGCCCCCGGCCAGTCACCGGACAGTCCCGGCCGCAGCGCCAGCGCGTCGCCGTTGCGCACCAGCAGCGAGAGCAGGCCGCCCGGCGCGAGCATCCGCGCCAGCCCCGCCAGCAGCGGATCGGGCTCCTCGACGTACATCAGCACGCCATGGCACAGCACCACGTCGAAGCTGCCCGGCAGGAAGTGCACCCCGGTGTCCTGACCGTCGCCCTCGACGATCCGCATCCGCGCCCGGATGCCCTCCGGCTCCGCGGCCAGCGCCGCACGCGCCACGGAGATCATCCTCTGGTCGCGTTCCAGGCCGGTCACCTGGTGCCCGGCCCGTGCCAGCCGCAGCGCCTGCGTGCCCTGGCCCATCCCCACGTCGAGCACCCTCAGCCGCTGCCCGACCGGGAACCGCCCGGCTATCTGCTCGTCGAGCTGCCGGGCAACCAGCTCCTGCCGGACGACGTCACGCAGCCCGCCCAGCTTGTCCAGCCAGGCATCGGCCGCACCTCCGGAGAAAGGTTCCGCGCTCAGGGCCGCTCTCCGCGCTTGACCTGCGGCTTCGGCAGCCGGAGCCGGCGCATCTGCAGGGAGCGCATCAGGGCGTAGGCGACCGCGCCCCGCTTGTTCTCGTTCGGGAAGCGCTCGGCGATCCGCTTCTTCAGCCGGAAACCGCTGACGACCGAGTCGAGCACGATCAGCACGATCACCACGAGCCACAACAGCAGAGCGATGTTCTGCAGGTAGCCCACGTGCACCATGCTCAGCACCAGGATGACCACGGCCATCGGCAGGAAGAACTCGGCGATGTTGAACCGCGAGTCGATGAAGTCGCGGGCGAGCTTGCGCACCGGACCCTTGTCACGGGCCGGGAGGTAACGCTCGTCGCCGCTGGCCAGCGCCTGGCGCTGCCGCTCCAGCTGGACACGGCGCTCCTCGCGCTGCCGCTTGGCGGCCTCCTTGCGCGTGGTCGGCGTGTTGGCGACGCTGCGGCGCTGGGACTGGGCCTCACTGCGCTTGGGCGTGGGGCGGCCCTTGGGAGCCTGGGGGTCACGGGGCTGCTTGGAGAAGTTCACCGGCGCCTTGTCGGCGGTCGGGGCCTTCTCTTCCTTGGCACGGCTACGGAACACAAAACCCAAGGGTAAGGGCATGACCCGCATGGACCCCAGCCCCGCGGGGAACGATCCGGCAACACCGGTCGTCTGTAGGGGGACAGAGCGGACGCTGCGGACGCGGCCGTCCGGCGGTGCCCGGGGGTCACCTACTCCCTACGCCGGAGCGGAAACGTACGCAGTCGTCCTTGGGGATGACCGCATCCGTTCCCGAACAGTGCGGTAATGGATGCAGGGCCCGTACTGTGGGTTCTGTCGCAGAGCTGTGAGCTGGAGTCCGTCAGAAGGGGGCGCGCGAAGCCCATGAGCGGTGTCATGAAGCGTATGGGGATGATCTTCCGCGCGAAGGCGAACAAGGCCCTTGACCGGGCCGAGGACCCGCGCGAGACCCTCGACTACTCGTACCAGAAGCAGCTGGAGCTGCTGCAGAAGGTGCGGCGCGGTGTCGCCGACGTGGCGACCAGCCGCAAGCGCCTGGAGCTTCAGCTGAACCAGCTGCAGCAGCAGTCCACCAAGCTGGAGGACCAGGGCCGCAAGGCGCTCGCGCTGGGCCGAGAGGACCTGGCCCGCGAGGCGCTCTCCCGCCGGGCCGCGCTCCAGCAGCAGGTGACGGACCTCGAGACGCAGCACGCGACCCTCCAGGGCGAGGAGGAGAAGCTCACCCTGGCGGCCCAGCGCCTGCAGGCCAAGGTCGACGCCTTCCGCACCAGGAAGGAGACGATCAAGGCGACCTACACCGCGGCCCAGGCGCAGACCCGGATCGGCGAGGCGTTCTCCGGCATCTCCGAGGAGATGGGCGACGTCGGCCTGGCCATCCAGCGCGCCGAGGACAAGACCGCCCAGCTCCAGGCCCGCGCCGGCGCGATCGACGAACTGCTCGCCTCCGGTGCCCTGGACGACCCCACCGGCATGGCCAAGGACGACATCGCCGCCGAGCTGGACCGGATCTCCGGTGGTACGGATGTAGAGCTGGAGCTGCAGCGCATGAAGGCGGAGCTGGCCGGCGGCTCGTCCGCGGACCGGCAGGCGATCGAGGGCGGCCAGGGTCAGGCGCAGCCCCAGCAGCAGCCGCAGGACACCCCCCGCTTCGACAAGCAGTAACCCACGTCACCGAATGCCGGGGCTCACGCCGCCGAGGAGGGCGACATGATCGTACGGATCATGGGGGAGGGACAGGTGAGGCTGGCCGACGGCCACCTCGCCGAGCTCGACAAGCTGGACGAGGAGCTCCTGGCCGAGATGGAGCACGGCGACGGCCCCGGCTTCCGCCGCACCCTGCACAGCCTGCTCTCCAGGGTCCGTGAACTGGGCGAGCCCGTGCCGGACGACTCCCTGGAACCGTCCGAACTGATCCTGCCGTCCCCGGACGCCACCCTGCAGGAGGTACGGGACCTGCTCAGCGACGACGGCCTGATCCCCGGCTGACCACCCTGCCGGGGCGGCAGCCCCCGGGTCGCCCGCACCGGCACCGGCCCGGCTCCCACGTGGCGGGATCCGCCGTTCCCGCCCAAGCCCCCACATGGACCACATAACCTAACCTCTCAGGCGTGACCACCTCACTCGACCGCGCCCGCTGCAGACTGAAGGCGCACCCTTTCGCGCTGGACGCGGCCCTCGCGGTCGGCGTCCTCGTGTGCATGGTGGTCGGGTCCTTCGTGGGCCCGCGCGGGCAGAGCGGTGTCAGCTGGGCCGTCCGCACGCCGGCCCTGCTCAGCCTGGTCCTGATCACGCTCGGCGCCGCCGCGCTCGTCCTGCGCCGCCGCGCGCCGCGCACGGTCCTCGCCGTCACCGGCACCGTCTCCCTCGTCGAGTGCGTCACCGCCGACCCGCGCGCCCCCGTCGCCATGTCGGCCGTCGTCGCCCTCTACACCGTCGCCGCCACCACCGACCGGCCCACCACCTGGCGCCTGGGCCTGACCACCATGACCGTGCTGACCGGTGCCGCCATGCTCGGCGGAACGGTGCCCTGGTACGCCCAGGAGAACCTCGCCATCTTCGCCTGGACCGGCATGGCCGCCGCCGGTGGCGACGCCGTGCGCAGCCGCCGCGCCTTCGTGCGCGCCATGAGGGAGCGCGCCGAACGCGCCGAGCGCACTCGCGAGGAGGAGGCCCGGCGCCGCGTCGCCGAGGAGCGGCTGCGCATCGCCCGCGACCTGCACGACGTGGTCGCCCACCACATCGCCCTGGTCAACGTGCAGGCCGGAGTCGCCGCCCACGTCATGGACAAACGCCCCGACCAGGCCAAGGAGGCGCTCGCCCACGTCCGCGAGGCCGGCCGGTCCGCGCTGAACGAACTGCGCGCCACCGTCGGACTGCTCCGGCAGTCCGACGACCCGGAGGCCCCCACCGAACCCGCCCCCGGCCTGCACCGCCTGGACGAACTGGTCGGCACCTTCCGCAGCGCCGGGCTGCACGTCGAGGTCGCCCGCGCCGACCACGGCACGACCCTGCCCGCCGCCGTCGACCTGGCCGCGTTCCGCATCGTCCAGGAGGCCCTCACCAACGTGCAGAAACACGCCGGCAGCGAGGCCCGGGCCGAGGTCAGCGTCGTACGGGTCGGGCCGAACGTCGAGATCACCGTCCTGGACGACGGTGCCGGCGCGGACGAGGGCCCCACCACCGGCGGCGGCCACGGACTGCTCGGCATGCGGGAGCGGGTCACCGCACTCCGCGGCACCCTCACCACCGGCCCCCGCTACGGCGGTGGCTTCCGCGTCCATGCGATCCTGCCGGTCCAGACCCGCACCAGCACCCGCGCCCCGGGGGACGCCGCATGACGATCCGTGTCCTGCTCGCCGACGACCAGGCCCTGCTGCGCAGCGCCTTCCGCGTGCTCGTCGACTCCGAGCCCGACATGGAGGTGGTCGGCGAGGCCTCCGAGGGCACCGAGGCCGTGCGCCTGGCGAGGGAGCAGCGGGCCGACGTCGTGCTGATGGACATCCGCATGCCGGGCACGGACGGCCTCGCCGCCACCCGTCTGATCAGCACCGACCCCGCCCTCGCCCAGGTCCGCGTGGTCATCCTGACCACCTTCGAGGTCGACGACTACGTGGTTCAGGCGCTGCGCGCGGGCGCCTCCGGCTTCCTCGGCAAGGGCAGCGAGCCCGAGGAACTGCTGAGCGCCATCCGGATCGCCGCCGGGGGAGAGGCACTGCTGTCCCCGGCCGCCACCAAGGGCCTGATCGCCCGCTTCCTCGCGCAGGGCGACGCCGCGGACGACGGCCGCGACCCGGCCCGCTCCGAGCGGCTGGACGCGCTGACCGCGCGCGAGCGCGAGGTCCTCGTCCAGGTCGCCGGCGGACACTCCAACGACGAGATCGCCGAACGTCTCAAGGTCAGCCCGCTGACCGTGAAGACCCACGTCAACCGCGCCATGGCCAAGCTCGGCGCCCGCGACCGGGCGCAACTCGTCGTCATCGCCTACGAGTCGGGGCTGGTGCGTCCCAGGGCGGACTGAGGCCCGGCCGGCGCCGGTACGTCCACGGGTGGAGGGCGCTCTACCCGGGTGTACTGCGCCCGGAGTAGGCGCGCGGTAAGGAAATGGACCAGGGGGCTACGGAACGGCCCGGGCCGATACCGGAGGGTGTAGAGGTGGGCGCACCTGCGCGCCCGTGCCGCCTTCTGCCGCTCGCACACGTTCACAGAAGAGAGACCCCTGACCCATGTCCTGGCTGTCCAGGTTCAGCCTCGCGCAACGGGCCCTGATCGGACTGATGTCGATCGTCGCGCTCGTCTTCGGGGCGATCGCCATCCCCCAGCTCAAACAGCAGCTGCTCCCCAGCATCGAGCTGCCCATCGTGTCCGTGCTGGCGCCCTACCAGGGCGCGTCCCCGGACGTGGTGGAGAAGCAGGTCGTCGAGCCGCTGGAGGACAACCTCAAGGCCGTCGACGGCATCACCGGTGTGACCTCCACGGCGAGCGAGGGCAACGCCGTGATCACGGCGTCCTTCGACTACGGCAACGACACCCAGCAGCTCGTCGCCGACGTCCAGCAGGCCGTCAACCGGGCCCGCGCGGGGCTTCCTGACGACGTCGACCCGCAGGTGATCGCCGGTTCGACGGACGACATCCCGACCGTGGTCCTGGCCGTCACCTCCGGCAAGGACCAGCAGGCGCTCGCCGACCAGCTCGACAGGACGGTCGTACCGGCCCTGAAGAACATCGACGGCGTCAGCCAGGTCACCGTCGACGGCGTACGGGACCTCCAGGTCACCGTCACCCCCGACGACGCCGAGCTCGCGCGGGCCGGCCTCACCTCCGCCGCCCTGACGCAGGCCCTGCAGGCGGGCGGCGCCACCGTCCCGGCCGGCTCCTTCGACGAGGGCGGCGCCAACCGCACCGTCCAGGTCGGCGGCGGCTTCACCTCGCTGAAGCAGATCGAGGACCTGATGGTCACCGGGGAGGGCGCCGCCGCGAAGAAGCCGGTCCGCCTCGGCGACGTGGCCACGGTGAAGCAGGAGCCGGCCAAGGCCGACTCCATCACCCGTACCGACGGCCGGCCGAGCCTCGCGGTCGCCGTCACCATGGACCACGACGGCAGCGCGGTCGCGATCTCGAACGCGGTCAAGGACAAGCTGCCCGACCTGCGCAAGGACCTCGGCGCCGACGCGAGGATCACCACGGTCAGCGACCAGGGCCCGGCGGTCGCCAAGTCCATCGACGGGCTGACAACCGAGGGCGCGCTCGGCCTGGTCTTCGCGGTCCTGGTCATCCTGGTCTTCCTGGCCTCGGTCCGCTCCACGCTGGTCACGGCGGTGTCCATCCCGCTGTCCGTGGTGCTCGCCCTGATCGTGCTGTGGACCCGCGACCTGTCGCTGAACATGCTGACGCTGGGCGCGCTGACCATCGCCATCGGCCGCGTCGTCGACGACTCGATCGTGGTCCTGGAGAACATCAAGCGTCACCTCGGCTACGGCGAGGAGCGGCGCGAGGCCATCCTGAACGCGGTGCGCGAGGTGGCCGGCGCGGTGACCTCCTCCACGCTCACCACGGTCGCCGTGTTCCTGCCGATCGGCCTGGTCGGCGGCATGGTGGGCGAGCTGTTCGGCCCGTTCAGCATCACGGTCACCGCGGCCCTGCTGGCCTCCCTGCTGGTGGCGCTGACGGTCGTCCCGGTGCTGTCGTACTGGTTCCTGCGCGCGCCCAAGGGCACGCCCGCCGAGGCCGACGAGGCCCGCCGCCGGGCCGAGGAGAAGGAGGCGGGCAGCCGTCTCCAGCGCTTCTACGTCCCGGTCCTGCGCTTCGCCACCCGCCGCCGCCTCACCAGTGTGCTGATCGCGGTGGTCGTGCTGGTCGGTACCTTCGGCATGGCGCCGCTGCTGAAGACGAACTTCTTCGACTCCGGCGACCAGAAGGTCCTCAGCGTCAAGCAGGAGCTCAAGCCCGGCACCAGCCTGGCCGCGACCGACGCCCAGGCGAAGAAGGTCGAGAAGCTGCTCGCCGGGACCAAGGGCGTCAAGGACTACCAGGTGACCGTCGGCTCCTCCGGCTTCATGGCGGCCTTCGGCGGCTCCACGGACACCAACCAGGCCTCGTACCAGGTCATGCTGGAGGACTCGGCGTCCGCCGACGACGTCCGCAAGGACATCGAGGACGGCCTGCACAGGCTGTCCGGCATCGGCACCACCACGGTCAACGCCGGTGGCGGCTTCGGCGACCAGGACCTGAAGGTGGTCGTCAAGGCGTCCGACGCGGACGCCCTGCGCCGGGCCTCGGAGCAGGTCCGCAGGACGGTGGCCGGGCTGGACGACGTCACCGACGTCACCAGCGACCTGTCGCAGAGCGTGCCGCGCGTCTCGGTGCGGGCCAACTCCAAGGCGGCCCGGGCCGGCTTCACCGACCAGACCCTCGGCATGGCCGTCGCCCAGGCGGTCAAGGGCACCACGGCGGCCAAGGCGACCCTGGACGACACCGAGCGCAACGTCGTCATCAGGTCGGCCGAGCCGGCCCGGACCCTGGACCAGCTGAAGAAGCTGCGGCTCGGCCCGGTGAAGCTCGGTGACATCGCGACCGTGAAGCTGGTCGACGGCCCGGTCTCGATGACCCGCATCGACGGTCGGCGCGCGGCGACCGTCACCGCCAAGCCGGCCGGCGACAACACCGGCGCGGTGAGCACCGAGCTCCAGTCGAAGGTCAAGGCGCTCAAGCTCCCGGCGGGCGCGACGGCCGAGATCGGCGGCGTCACCTCCGACCAGAACGACGCGTTCAAGAACCTGGGCCTGGCGATGCTGGCGGCGATCGCGATCGTCTTCATGCTGCTGGTCGCGACGTTCCGCTCGCTGGCGCAGCCGCTGATCCTGCTGGTGTCCATCCCGTTCGCGGCCACCGGCGCGCTCGGCCTGCTGGTCGTCACCGGCACCCCGATGGGCGTGCCCGCGATGATCGGCATGCTGATGCTGATCGGCATCGTGGTGACCAACGCGATCGTGCTGATCGACCTGATCAACCAGTACCGCAAGCGGGGGTACGGAGTCGTGGAGGCGGTCGTCGAGGGCGGCCGTCACCGGCTGCGTCCCATCCTGATGACGGCGCTGGCGACCATCTTCGCGCTGCTCCCGATGGCCCTGGGAGTCACCGGCGAGGGCGGCTTCATCGCCCAGCCGTTGGCGGTGGTCGTGATCGGCGGCCTGGTCACCTCCACCCTGCTGACCCTGCTGCTGGTCCCGACGCTCTACGCCATGCTGGAGCTCCGCAAGGAGCGCCGGGCGAAGAAGCGGGCGGCCAGGCGGGAGACGAACGTGGAGGAGCTGGAGCCCGCGGGGGTCTGACCGACGACGACGGCGCCCCGAGCCACATCGCAGGTGGGCTCGGGGCGCCGTCGCACAGTCACAGAAGGGGCGGGTGGGTGGTGGACCCACCCGAACGCAGGCTACGGCAGGGCGAGCATCCGCTCCAGCGCCAGCTTCGCGAACGCCTCCGTCTCCTTGTCCACCTCGATGCGGTTGACCAGGTTGCCCTCGGCCAGGGACTCCAGGGCCCAGACCAGGTGGGGCAGGTCGATGCGGTTCATGGTGGAGCAGAAGCAGACCGTCTTGTCCAGGAAGACGATCTCCTTGCCCTCCGGCGCGAAACGGTTCGCCAGCCGGCGCACCAGGTTCAGCTCCGTGCCGATGGCCCACTTGGAGCCGGCCGGGGCCGCCTCCAGCGCCTTGATGATGTACTCCGTGGAGCCGACGTAGTCCGCGGCGGCGACCACCTCGTGCCTGCACTCGGGGTGCACCAGGACGTTGACGCCCGGGATCCGCTCGCGGACGTCGTTCACCGAGTCCAGGCTGAAGCGGCCGTGCACCGAGCAGTGCCCCCGCCACAGGATCATCTTCGCCGCGCGCAGCTCCTCGGCGGTCAGCCCGCCGTTCGGCCGGTGCGGGTTGTAGACGACGCAGTCGTCCAGCGACATGCCCATGTCCCGTACCGCCGTGTTGCGGCCCAGGTGCTGGTCGGGCAGGAACAGGACCTTCTCGCCCTGCTCGAAGGCCCACTCCAGGGCGCGCTTGGCGTTCGACGACGTGCAGATGGTGCCGCCGTGCTTGCCGGTGAACGCCTTGATGTCGGCCGAGGAGTTCATGTACGACACCGGCACGACCTGCTCGGCGACGCCGGCCTCGGTCAGCACGTCCCAGCACTCGGCGACCTGCTCGGCCGTCGCCATGTCGGCCATGGAGCAGCCGGCCGCGAGGTCCGGCAGGACCACCTTCTGCTCGTCGGACGTCAGGATGTCCGCGGACTCCGCCATGAAGTGCACACCGCAGAACACGATGTACTCGGCCTGCGGCCGGGCGGCCGCGTCCCGGGCCAGCTTGAAGGAGTCGCCCGTGACGTCGGCGAACTGGATGACCTCGTCGCGCTGGTAGTGGTGGCCCAGCACGAAGACCTTGTCCCCGAGCTTCTCCTTGGCCGCGCGGGCGCGCGCCACGAGGTCCGGGTCGGACGGGGCGGGCAGGTCGCCGGGACACTCCACACCGCGCTCGCTCTTCGGGTCGGCCTCGCGGCCGAGCAGCAGCAGGGCGAGGGGCGTCGGCTGTACGTCGAGCTCCTGGGTTTGGGCGGTGGTCACGACACGCACCCTTTCTACTTTTCGTCGAACTGACGCTATCTATCATAACCGCTTCACGTCACTTTGACGATGTCCATTGCGTCGATGTGACGTGAATCCCGGCGCCGAAGGTCACCCGGCGTTGTCGCGTTCGTCGCTCGCGTCCACAGGTCGCTGTCGGCCGTTCGGAGCATGTGCGAGCATGAAGAGGACGAGCATGGACAAGAGAAAAAGCATGTGCTCGGCCCGGAATGAATCCGCGGCCTTGCCGGTTGCACTCGTCGGCAAGCAGTCTCCGTACAACCCGGGAGAGATGTAGATGTCCGTATCGGACGAGACCACCACCGTCACCGACGGCATCATCCTGACCGACGCCGCCGCGTCCAAGGTCAAGGCCCTGCTCGACCAGGAAGGCCGCGACGACCTCGCCCTGCGCGTCGCCGTTCAGCCCGGCGGCTGCTCCGGCCTGCGCTACCAGCTGTTCTTCGACGAGCGCTCCCTCGACGGCGACGTGGAGAAGGACTTCGGCGGCGTCAAGGTCGTCACCGACCGGATGAGCGCCCCGTACCTGGGCGGCGCCACCATCGACTTCGTGGACACGATCGAGAAGCAGGGCTTCACGATCGACAACCCGAACGCGACCGGTTCCTGCGCCTGCGGCGACTCCTTCAGCTGAGCCGGCCACGGCCGGTCCGTCCCGGACGGCACGGCCATGTGACGGAGAAGGCGGCGGCCCCCTTTCGTGGGGGCCGCCGCCTTCCGTCTGCGCCGGGCGTCCGTCTGCTCACCTGACCGGCCGGCCGGAGGCCCGCGGTGCCCCGGGCAGCCGGGCTCCCGGCTTCTCCCGCGGGATCGGGCCGCCGTCCGACCCGACCACCTCGCGGTCACCGAGCGGCCGGTCCAGGTGGATCGTCCGCTGGTACTCCTTGGCGATCAGGATGCAGACCTTGTCCGGCCACCGGGTCTCGGTCACCGTGACGGTCACCCGGTCGGAGCTCTCCTCGGCCGACGCCTTGTAGTCGGCGCACACCCCGCCCTCGAAACGCACCGTCAGGTCGTCGCCGGCGGTGCTGTAGCCCGACACACGCACGTCCTGGGTCGTCGGGGCGGCGGCCGAACCGCTGGGCCGCGGCTCGGGCCGCCCGGACGGCGTGTCGGGCGAGGACAGGTACTTCGGGTCGACGGCCGGGTACGTCACCGTGAAACCGTCCTGCCCGGCCGTCGGCCGCACCTGGAACAGCCACGACGGCACCAGCGTCTGCCGCCCCTGCGAGGAGTGCGACGCCAGACCGAACACCGCCCGGTCGACGGTGAAGGCGTCCTGCCCGGTGGTCTTCCCGGAGGTCCCGCACGGCGCCTCCAGACGGTCCTTCAGCGGCACGGGACTGGCGCAGCCGCCGATGCCCATGCGGTGGTCGGTGCGCGGGGCCGCGTTCATCAGCTCCAGCGTCCTGCGCGCGCTCAGCACGGGATACGTCTCGCCCTTGTCCGGCGCCTTCAGCTGTCCGCTGCCGCCGACCACCTCGCCCTGCGGGCCGACGGTCAGCCCCGTCGTCCAGCCGTACGTCGGCAGCCCGCCGAACCCCGGATCGGCGTTGACGACCCGCTGGGCGCCCATGACCTGGCCCGCGTCCACCTTCGCGTCGTCCTGCCCCAGCGCCTTGAGCACCGGCGCCGCCGCCTTCTCGGCCGCCGCCACGCTCACCGGGTGGACGGTGGGGGCGGCCGGCTCGTGCGTGCACCGCAGTACGCCCTTGCAGTCGTCGGTGCCCGGCGCGTACCGGCTGAACGTCCAGGTCCCCGGCGCCTGCCGGTTCACCCGCAGCATCGGACCGGCCCCGTCCTTCCCGGTCCCCACCCGCCACGCCTGTGCGTCGGCCACCGGAGTGCCCTCGACGCCGAGCGCCTTGGCCAGGCGGGCCACCTCGTCCCGGGTGACCTCGCCCCGCGGCGCGTACACCGGCGCCGAGGCGGGTCCGTCGGGCAGCCGTCCGGCGCTGCGGTACGTGGCGCCGTAGGGGTTGGGCTCGCCGGGGGCGATCCCGTTGGTACCACCGGTGCCGCCGGTATCACCCGTACGGCCGGAGGCGTAGTCGTCGAGGACGAGGGGCGGGGGAGTGCCGTGGCCGCGGGGGGCCGCCGAACCCGTACCTTCGCCGGAGCCGTCGTACGCGCTCGTGGCGAAATACGCTCCGCCACCGCCCACCAGCAGCACGGCCGCGGCGACCGACGCGGCCACCAGCGGCGACCGGCCCCGGCCGAACCGGCCGCCGCTGCCGCCGTCGTCGCCCTGGCCCCCGTCACCGCCCTCACCGCGGTCGTCGCTGCCGCCGCCGTCGCCACCGTCGCCGCCGGCGGCGCTCACCCGCACCTCGGGCTCCGGAGCCTGCCGCCGCCCGGTCGCCTCCTTCGCGGCACCCGCGGCCTCGGCCTCGGCGGCGGCCGCGTCGTCGTGGTCGGGTCGCTCGGTGTTCACCGCATCGCTCCTTCGGCCGCACACATGTCCCTGTGATCCTGACCCGGCCCTGACAAAGTGATCGGCCGGGAGGGTCGTATCCCGCATCCCCTGTACGGGGGACAGCGATGGGACGCAGCGGGGGAGCGCACGGTTCCCCTCGGTTTTCTCCGGTGCCCTCGGTTCCCTCCGCGCGCCGGCTTCAGTCCCCGTAGTCCGACATCGCCTCCAGCAGGCGGGCGGAGGAGGCCGGCACATCCACCCCGTGGATACGGGACGGCGGCACCGGCCGCCGCGAGCCCCGGTCGGGAACCGCCCAGTGGGGGGCCATCCGGGCGCAGTCACCGCGCAGCGACGCCAGATCGCCCTCGGAGTCGGCCGCGACAGGGGCAGCATGGAGGTTGTGGTTCGTCATGGCCGCACCGTAAGCACGGACGGGCCCGTCGAGACAGATCTACCATCGGGTAGTTTTGTCCGCTTCAGCGTCACCCGCCGATTGGGTAGCGTGAACTGTCAATCCCCCTCCTCGCTCCCAGGAGAGTCCACGCCGTGCGCATCGCAGTCACCGGCTCCATCGCCACCGACCACCTCATGACCTTCCCCGGCCGCTTCGCCGACCAGCTCGTCGCGGACCAGCTGCACACGGTCTCGCTCTCCTTCCTGGTCGACCAGCTGGACGTACGGCGCGGTGGGGTGGGCGCCAACATCGCCTTCGGCATGGGCCAGCTCGGCACCCGGCCGATCCTGGTGGGCGCCGCCGGCGCCGACTTCGGCGAGTACCGCGCCTGGCTGGACCGGCACGGCGTCGACACCGCCTCCGTCCGCATCGCCGAGACGCTGCACACCGCCCGCTTCGTGTGCACCACCGACGCCGACCACAACCAGATCGGCTCCTTCTACACCGGCGCGATGAGCGAGGCCCGGCTCATCGAGCTGAAGACGGTCGCCGACCGCGTCGGCGGCCTGGACCTGGTGCTCATCGGCGCCGACGACCCGGAGGCGATGCTCCGGCACACCGAGGAGTGCCGTACGCGGTCCATCCCGTTCGCCGCCGACTTCTCCCAGCAGATCGCCCGGATGGACGGTGACGAGATCCGGATACTGCTGGACGGCGCGACGTACCTGTTCTCCAACGAGTACGAGAAGGGCCTCATCGAGACCAAGACCGGCTGGAGCGACGCCGAGATCCTCGGCCGGGTCGGCCACCGGGTGACCACCCTCGGCTCACGCGGCGTGCGCATCGAACGCGCCGGCGAGGACCCGATCGAGGTCGGCTGCCCGGACGAGGAGCGCAAGGCCGACCCGACCGGCGTGGGCGACGCCTTCCGCGCCGGCTTCCTCTCCGGCCTGGCCTGGGGCGTCTCCCTCGAGCGCGCCGCCCAGGTCGGCTGCATGCTGGCCACCCTGGTCATCGAGACCGTCGGCACCCAGGAGTACCAGCTGCGCCGCGCCCACTTCATGGAGCGCTTCACCAAGGCGTACGGGGACGACGCCGCGCAGGAGGTCCGCGCGCACGTCTGATCGTTCGTTGGACCACGGGGCGCGCCCCCTCGGCTCTCCCGCGGCCGGTGCGTGAGGATGCGCGTCCCGGGGTGGCCCTTGCCCGGACAGTGAGCCCTTCACCGGGCCGGGGAGCAAGGGCGCCCCGGCCGCCTGCGCGGGACGCCTCAGGAGATCCGGCGGACGACGTACGCCGTACCGGTCTCCGCCGGCTCCTCGCCGACGTACTCCTGCTCCCGCATCGCGCACCAGGCCGGGATGTCCAGGCGGGCCGCCTCGTCGTCCGACAGCACGCGGACCGTGCCGCCGACGGGCACGTCCCCGATGACCTTCGCCAGCTCGATCACCGGGATCGGGCAGCGCTTGCCCAGCGCGTCCAGGAGCAGTTCCTCGGTGCGCGCGGCCGTCCGCGGAGCCGGGGCGCCCAGCTTCTCCCGCACTCCGGCCACCGCGCCCGGCAGCACCGCCAGGAACCGCTCCACGTCCTCCTCCGCCGTCCCGGGCGGCAGCGACACCCGCACATTGCCCTCGCTCAGCACCCCCATCGCCTTCAGCACATGACTCGGGGTCAGCGTGCTGCTCGTGCAGGAGGAGCCGGACGAGACCGAGAAGCCCTCGCGGTCCAGCTCGTGCAGCAGTGTCTCCCCGTCGACATAGAGACAGGAGAAGGTGACGATCCCCGGCAGCCGGTGGACCGGATCACCGACCACCTCCACGTCCGGCACCAGCCGCGGCACCCGGGCCCGGATCCGCTCCGTCAGCTCCCGCAGCCGCACGGCCTCCGCCGCCGCCTCGGCCCGCACCGCCCGCAGCGAGGCGGCGGCGGCCACGATCGCCGGGATGTTCTCGAACCCGGCCGCCCGGCCCGACTCCCTCTCGTCCACCGGCCCCCGGACCGCGAACCGCACCCCCTTGCGCACCACGAGCAGCCCGGCCCCCGACGGACCGCCCCACTTGTGGGCGCTCGCCGCCAACAGCGACCAGTCCCCGTCCACCGGGCCCCAGCCCAGCGACTGCGCCGCGTCCACCAGCAGCGGCACACCCGCCGCCCGGCACACCTCGGCCACCTCGGCCACCGGCTGCTCGGTGCCCACCTCGTGGTTGGCCGACTGCAGACAGGCCAGGGCCGTGTCCGGGCGCAGCGCCTGCCCGAACGACGCCGCGGCCACCCTGCCCGCCCGGTCGACCGGGACCTGGGTGACCGTCCCGCCCTCCGCCTCGTGCGCCTCGGCCGAGTGGAGCACCGAGGAGTGTTCGACCGCTGACACGATCAGGTGGCGTCCGGCGCGCCTGCGGCCCGCCAGCGCCCCCGCGATGCCGGTGTGCACGGCACGGGTGCCGGAGGAGGTGAAGCTCAGCTCGTCGGGCCGGCACCCCACCGCCTCCGCGGCCGCCTCCCGCGCCGCGTCCAGCAGCAACCGCGCCCGCCTGCCCTCCTTGTAAAGACGTGCGGGATCGGCCCACCCCTCGCTGAGGGAGGCCTGGAGGGCCTGCTGGGCCACGGGGTGAAGGGGAGCCGCGGAAGCGGCGTCGAAGTAAGCCACGCCTCAACGCTAAGCGCCCGCAGGTGCGGGGGACAGTTCTGATGTGCGGCTTCGCCGCGTGCGCGGGGGAGGCCACGGCACACCCGTACCCGTCACAGGGCACACCGGCACCCGTCATAAAAGGTGCAATCCCGAGCTACTGGGCGCCTCGACTCCCACTCACATACCAGGCGAGCAGGGGGCTTCCCACCCCTTCGGGGTGACCCGCGGCGCGTATGCCACCCTCCCCGTGAACCGCCGGAAGGCGTCCAGTAGGGTTTGGTCCGCATAAACATCCAAACCCCTGCCCGACGCAGGGCGGCGACCGACCAGCGAGAAGGCCGCAGCCGAACAGCGCGGGCGAGACTCTCGGGAAGGCGCTACGTGAGTCCCAACGGCTCCGACCGCTCGCCGCGGCGCCCGATGCGGCGGAAGCTGCTGCAGGCACTGACTGCGGGCCTGGTCCTGGCGACCGCAACCGGTTGCACATACAAGGACTTCCCCCGACTGGGTATGCCCACCCCGGCCTCGGAAGAGGCTCCGCGGATCCTCTCCCTGTGGCAGGGCTCCTGGGCGGCCGCGTTGGTCGTCGGCTGCCTGGTGTGGGGTCTGATCCTGTGGAGCGCCATGTTCCACCGGCGCAGCCGTACCAAGGTCGAGGTACCTCCGCAGACCCGGTACAACATGCCCATCGAGGCCCTGTACACGGTGGTCCCGCTCCTCATCGTCTCGGTGCTCTTCTACTTCACGGCCCGCGACGAGTCGAAGCTCCTCGACGAGTCCAAGAAGCCTGACATCACGGTCAACGTGGTCGGCTTCCAGTGGAGCTGGGCCTTCAACTACGTCCAGCCGGTCGCCGGTTCCACGGGTGACGCGAAGACGGACAAGAACCTGGCGGCCATTCCGGACCGGTTCAAGAACGACTTCCCGGCGAACGCCGGCGGCGTCTACGACTTCGGCACGCCGGGCACGCGGAACCCGCAGAACGGCAACCCGGGTCCGACCCTGTGGCTGCCCAAGGGCAAGACCGTCCGCTTCATCCTCACCTCGCGCGACGTCATCCACTCCTTCTGGGTGCTGCCGTTCCTGATGAAGCAGGACGTCATCCCGGGCCACACCAACTCCTTCCAGGTGACCCCCAACATGGAGGGCACCTTCCGGGGCAAGTGCGCCGAGCTCTGCGGCCAGGACCACTCCCGGATGCTGTTCAACGTGAAGGTCGTCTCTCCCGACCGCTACGAGCAGCACCTCAAGGACCTCGCTAAGAAGGGGCAGACCGGTTACGTTCCCGCCGGCATCGCGCAGACGAGCCACGAGAAGAACCGGGAGACGAACAACCTGTGAGCATCCTCAACGAACCTCAGGGTGCCGCGGCGGCTGAGGGCTCTTACGAGAGCGAGCTGCCGGTCCGGCGCAAGCAACCCGGTAACGTCGTGGTGAAGTGGATGACGACCACTGACCACAAGACCATCGGCACGCTGTATCTGGCGACGTCGTTCGCGTTCTTCTGCATCGGCGGCGTGATGGCGCTCTTCATGCGCGCCGAGCTGGCCCGTCCGGGCCTGCAGATCATGTCGAACGAGCAGTTCAACCAGGCGTTCACGATGCACGGCACGATCATGCTCCTGATGTTCGCGACGCCGCTGTTCGCGGGCTTCACGAACTGGATCATGCCGCTGCAGATCGGCGCTCCGGACGTGGCCTTCCCGCGGCTGAACATGTTCGCCTACTGGCTGTACCTGTTCGGCTCGCTCGTCGCGGTGGCCGGCTTCCTCACCCCGCAGGGTGCGGCCGACTTCGGCTGGTTCGCCTACGCCCCGCTGTCCGACGCGGTGCACTCGCCGGGTGTCGGCGGCGACATGTGGATCATGGGTCTGGCCTTCTCCGGCTTCGGCACGATCCTCGGCTCGGTCAACTTCATCACCACGATCATCTGCATGCGCGCGCCGGGCATGACCATGTTCCGGATGCCGATCTTCACCTGGAACGTGCTGCTGACCGCGGTGCTGGTCCTGCTCGCCTTCCCGGTGCTGGCCGCGGCCCTGTTCGCGCTGGAGGCCGACCGCAAGTTCGGCGCCCACGTCTTCGACGCCACCAACGGCGGAGCCCTGTTGTGGCAACACCTCTTCTGGTTCTTCGGCCATCCCGAGGTGTACATCATCGCGCTGCCGTTCTTCGGCATCATCAGTGAGGTCATCCCGGTCTTCTCCCGCAAGCCGATGTTCGGCTACATGGGTCTGATCGGCGCGACCATCGCCATCGCGGGTCTGTCCGTGACCGTGTGGGCCCACCACATGTACGTCACCGGTGGTGTGCTGCTGCCGTTCTTCTCCTTCATGACCTTCCTGATCGCGGTCCCGACCGGTGTGAAGTTCTTCAACTGGATCGGCACCATGTGGAAGGGCTCGCTGTCCTTCGAGACGCCGATGCTGTGGGCGACCGGCTTCCTGATCACCTTCACCTTCGGTGGTCTGACCGGCGTCATCCTGGCCTCGCCGCCGCTGGACTTCCACATCTCCGACAGCTACTTCGTGGTGGCGCACTTCCACTACGTCGTCTTCGGCACCGTCGTCTTCGCGATGTTCTCCGGCTTCCACTTCTGGTGGCCGAAGTTCACCGGCAAGATGCTCGACGAGCGTCTGGGCAAGATGACCTTCTGGATGCTGTTCATCGGCTTCCACGGCACCTTCCTCATCCAGCACTGGCTGGGCGTGGAAGGCATGCCGCGCCGGTACGCCGACTACCTGGCGGCCGACGGCTTCACCGCCCTGAACACGATCTCGACGATCTTCTCCTTCCTGCTCGGCCTGTCGATCCTGCCGTTCTTCTACAACGTCTGGAAGACGGCCAAGTACGGCAAGCCGGTCGGCGTCGACGACCCCTGGGGGTACGGCCGTTCGCTGGAGTGGGCGACCTCCTGCCCGCCGCCGCGGCACAACTTCCTCACCCTGCCGCGGATCCGCAGCGAATCCCCGGCGTTCGACCTGCACCACCCGGAGATCGCCGCGCTCGACCAGCTCGAGAACGCAGGGCACGGGGCCTCCGCGAACGCAGCCCTCGCTGGCGGCAAGGAGGCCGGCAAGTGAAGATCCAGGGCAAGATGTTCATGTGGCTGAGCATCTTCTTCCTCATCATGGCGATCGTCTATGGTGTGTGGTCGAAGGAGCCGGCCGGTACCACAGCCCTCTTCCTGGCCTTCGGCCTGAGCATCATGGTCGGCTTCTACCTCGGCTTCACGGCCAGGCGGGTCGACGCGGGCGCCCAGGACAACAAGGAGGCGGACGTCGCGGACGACGCCGGCGAGCTGGGCTTCTTCAGCCCGCACAGCTGGCAGCCGCTCGCCCTCGGCGCCGGTGGCGCACTGGCCTTCCTGGGCGTCGCCCTCGGCTGGTGGCTGCTGTACTTCGGCTTGCCGCTCATCCTCATCGGCCTCTGGGGCTGGGTCTTCGAGTACTACCGCGGTGAGAACCGCACCCAGTAACACACGCTGAACCAACCGGGGAACCCGGACCCTCCTGACGGAGGGTCCGGGTTCCTTCTTTTGCCCGAACGACGCCCTCGTACATTCCCCCGTACGGACTACCCACCGTGCCGGAGTTGACGGAGCTACTTAGCGTGAGGTCATGAGCACCACCACTCCGCGCACCCGCGCCGTCTTCAGCTTCACCCTTCTGGTGGCCGCCCTCGGCTCGGGCGTCACCGCCTGTTCCTCGGGCGGCAACCCACTGGCCGCCGATCCCTACGACGCGGCGGACCAGATCTCCTTCAGCGCCCCCACGGACCCCGGGAAGAAGGCCGACCCGGACAAGCCTCTGGTGGTCACGGCAGAGGGCTCCGACGGGCGCATCACGGACGTCACGGCGGTGGACAGCAAGGGCCGCCACGTCTCAGGGGAACTGGCCGCCGACGGCAGCCGCTGGCACAGCACCTCACCGCTGGCCGCGGACGCCCACTACACGGTCTCGGTGAGCACGGAGGACGACGACGGCGCACCCGGCCGCAAGGTCCTCACCTTCGACACCAGCAAGCCCACCTCCCAGAAGCGCCTGAACGTCACTTTCGGGCCGCAGGCGGGCACCTACGGCGTCGGTCAGCCCATCACCGCCGACCTGGACCAGCCCGTCCACGACAAGGCCCAGCGCGTCATCGTCGAGCGGGGCCTCCAGGTGAACTCCACGCCCTCCGTGCAGGGCTCCTGGTACTGGGTGGACGACAAGCACCTGCACTACCGGCCCAAGGACTACTGGCCGGCCCACACCACCATCGAGGTGCACAGCAACCTGGAGAACATCCGCATCAGCGACCGGATGTACGGGGGCGCCACCAAACCCCTGACCCTCACCATCGGCGACCGCATCGTCGCCGTCACGGACGCCGCCGCGCACCAGCTGACGTACTACAAGAACGACGAGAAGGTCAAGCAGATGCCGGTCACCACCGGCAAGCCGGGCTTCGACACCCGCAACGGCATCAAGGTCGTGCTGGCAAAGCAGTCCAGCGTGCGGATGAAGAGCTCCACCGTCGGCATCGCCGCGGGCTCCAGCGACTCCTACGACCTGACCGTCTACTGGGCCACCCGGGTGACCTGGAGCGGCGAATACGTCCACGCCGCCCCCTGGTCCGTGGGCTCACAGGGCGTCGCGAACGTCAGCCACGGCTGCACCGGTATGAGCAACGCCAACGCCCAGTGGTTCTTCAACAACGTCCACGAGGGTGACATCGTCCAGGTCGTCAACTCCAAGGGCGACCCGATGGAAGTCTTCAACAACGGCTTCGGCGACTGGAACATGCCCTGGACGAAGTGGGTCCTGGGCAGCGCGCTCAGCTCCGGCAACGGGGGCACGAGCCCCCAGACGGACACGACGAGGCTGCGCCCGCAGACCCTGTGAGGCACGTGAGCGAAGCGGAGCGCGGCGAACGGCGCGCCCTGCCACGGACGGCCCGCAGGCTCAGCAGCACGGGCCGTCCGACTCCCCTGGGGCCTTCCTGACCCGAACGAGAGGCCCTAGGCCGCCAGGGCCTTCCTGCGCAGCAGAGAGGCCAGCGCGGCGGCGAACTCCACCGGCTCCACCGGCAGGGTCACGGCCGCGTCCGCGCGGCTCCACGTCGCCAGCCACGCGTCCTGAGGCCGCCCGATGAGCAGCAGCACCGGAGGGCAGTGGAAGATCTCGTCCTTGATCTGCCGGCACACCCCCATGCCACCCATGGGCACGGCCTCGCCGTCCAGGACGCAGACGTCGATCCCGCCCCGGTCGAGCTCCCGGAGTACGGCCGCGGGGGTGGCGCACTCCACGAACTCCACGACCGGCGCGTCCTGTGCCGGCCTCCGGCCGGTGGCCAACCGCACCTGCTCCCTGGTGTTGGCGTCGTCGCTGTAGACCAGCACCGTGGCGGTCGCCTGCATTGTTCCTCCACGCATCTTGAGAAGGCTCAGCATTGGTCGGGAACTTCCGGGTACCGATGGCGCGGATGCTACTCCCTTCAACTCCTGGTCAACACCGCCTGGAACACCTCTTCGATGGGCCATACGGGCTGGGCACACCCCACAGACACTCCGAACGGCACCCCCCGGAGTGAGGGCGGGATAAGCGACCGACATAATGTCGGTCGTGGCGACAGCAACGACAGTAGAAACCGGGCACGCGCACCCGTCGGTCAACCGGCCGAACCTCACCAGCGTCGGAACCATCATCTGGCTGAGTTCCGAGCTGATGTTCTTCGCGGCCCTCTTCGCGATGTACTTCACCCTGCGATCGGTGACGGGACCCGATCACTGGAAGACGATGGCGGACCATCTCAACGTCCCCTTCTCTTCGGCGAACACCACGATCCTGGTGCTCTCCTCGCTCACCTGCCAGCTCGGCGTGTTCGCCGCCGAGCGCGGTGACGTGAAGAAGCTCAGGGGCTGGTTCATCGTCACCTTCATCATGGGTGCGATCTTCATCGGCGGTCAGATCTACGAGTACACGAGCCTGGTGAAGGAGGACGGGATCTCCCTGTCCTCCGACCCGTACGGCTCGGTGTTCTACCTGACCACCGGCTTCCACGGCCTGCACGTGACGGGCGGTCTCATCGCCTTCCTGCTGGTCCTCGGCCGCACCTACGCGGCCCGGAGGTTCACCCACGAGCAGGCGACCGCGGCCATCGTCGTGTCCTACTACTGGCACTTCGTCGATGTCGTCTGGATCGGCCTCTTCGCCACGATCTACCTGATCAAGTAGCCGACGAACCGATCCAAGTCCGCAAGCATCGACGCAGAAGATCCTGACACCGGGGTAATCCGTGAAAAAGCTCTCCGCACGACGACGCCATCCGCTGGCGGCGGTCGTCGTCCTACTTCTCGCGCTGGCGGCCACGGGGGGGCTGTACACCGCGTTCGCGCCCGCGAGCAAGGCGAAGGCCGACGACTCCGCCCAGTCCCTCACCATCGAGGAGGGCAAGAAGCTCTACGAGGTCGGCTGCGCCAGCTGCCACGGCACCGGTGGTCAGGGCACCACTGACGGTCCCTCCCTGGTGGGCGTGGGCGCCGCGGCAGTCGACTTCCAGGTCGGTACGGGCCGCATGCCGGCCCAGCAGCCGGGCGCGCAGATCCCGCGCAAGAAGGTCATCTACAGCCAGGCCGAGATCGACCAGCTGGCGGCCTACATCGCCTCCCTGGGCGCCGGCCCGAACGTGCCGACGAAGAACCAGTACAGCCCGGAGGGCGCGGACATCGCCAAGGGCGGCGAGCTGTTCCGCACCAACTGCGCGCAGTGCCACAACTTCACCGGTAAGGGTGGTGCCCTCACGCACGGCAAGTTCGCCCCGGACCTCGAGGGCGTCGCGCCGAAGCACATCTACGAGGCCATGCAGACCGGCCCGCAGAACATGCCCTCCTTCCCCGACACCACGCTGTCGTCGAAGAACAAGAAGGACATCATCGCGTACCTGAACGCGGTCAACAGCGACGAGACGCAGAACCCCGGCGGTCTGGAGCTGGGCGGCCTCGGGCCGGTCAGTGAGGGTCTGTTCGCGTGGATCTTCGGGCTCGGCGCGCTGATCGCCGTCGCCGTGTGGGTCGCCGCCCGGACCGCAAAGGCCAAGAAGTCATGAGTAGCCAAGACATTCCAGAAGAGAACCTGCCCGCAGAGCAGGACGCGGCGCACGGCGCCGTAGGCGTGGCGGACGAGAAGAACCCGTTCGCCGACCCGGGCCTGCCGCCCCACGAGCACCGGATCCAGGACATCGACGAGCGGGCCGCCAAGCGGTCCGAGCGCGCCGTCGCCCTGCTGTTCACGGTGTCGATGCTGGCCACCATCGGCTTCATCGCCTCCTACGTGGCGATCCCGAACGACAAGTCGATCTACGTCTTCCCGATCGGGCACCTCAGCGCGATGAACTTCGCGCTGGGCCTGACCCTCGGCGTGGCGCTGTTCTGCATCGGCGCGGGCGCGGTCCACTGGGCCCGCACCCTGATGTCCGACGCGGAGATCGCCGACGAGCGTCACCCGATCGAGGCGTCCCCCGAGGTCCGCGCCAAGGTCCACGCCGACTTCAAGCAGGGCGCCAAGGAGTCCGCGATCGGCCGCCGTCCGCTGATCCGCAACACCATGCTGGGTGCGCTGACGCTGGTGCCGCTGTCCGGCCTGTTCCTGCTGCGCGACCTGGGCCCGCTGCCCAAGGAGACGCTCCGCCACACGCTGTGGGCCAAGGGCAAGCGCCTGGTCAACATGAACACCAACCTGCCGCTGCGTCCCGAGGATGTCGCCGTCGGTTCGCTCACCTTCGCCAAGCCCGACGGCCTGGAGGAGACGAACGAGGACTTCCAGACCGAGATCGCCAAGGCGGCCCTGATGATCGTCCGGCTGCAGCCGGACAACATCAAGGACAAGCGCGAGCTGGAGTGGTCGCACCAGGGCATCGTGGCGTACTCCAAGATCTGCACCCACGTCGGCTGCCCGATCTCCCTGTACGAGCAGCAGACGCACCACGTGCTGTGCCCGTGCCACCAGTCCACCTTCGACCTCTCCGACGGTGCCCGAGTGATCTTCGGCCCCGCCGGTCACGCCCTGCCGCAGCTGCGCATCGGCGTGGACAGCGAGGGTTACCTCCAGGCGCTCGGCGACTTCGAGGAGCCCGTCGGTCCTGCATTCTGGGAGCGCGGATGAGTACTACAGCGAGCAACACGACCCGCTCGCGCGGGAAGGAACCGGCCGGCGAGAAGGTCGCCGACTGGGTCGACGGCCGGCTGGGCATCTACAGCCTGGCCAAGGCGAACATGCGCAAGATCTTCCCCGACCACTGGTCGTTCATGTTGGGTGAGGTCTGCCTCTACAGCTTCCTGATCATCATCCTCACGGGTGTGTATCTGACGCTGTTCTTCCACCCGTCGATGAACGAGGTGGTGTACCACGGCAGCTACGTCCCGCTCCAGGGACAGCTGATGAGCGAGGCGTTCAACTCGACCCTGCACATCTCCTTCGAGGTGCGCGGTGGTCTGCTCATCCGGCAGATCCACCACTGGGCCGCGCTGATCTTCCTGGCCGGCATGTTCGTGCACATGATGCGTGTGTTCTTCACCGGCGCGTTCCGCAAGCCGCGTGAGATCAACTGGATGTTCGGCTTCCTGCTGTTCGTCCTGGGCATGTTCACCGGCTTCACCGGCTACTCGCTCCCGGACGACCTGCTCTCCGGCACCGGTGTCCGCTTCATGGAGGGCGCGATCCTGTCCGTGCCGATCATCGGCACGTACATCTCGTACTTCCTCTTCGGCGGCGAGTTCCCCGGTCACGACTTCGTGGCCCGGTTCTACTCGATCCACATCCTGCTGCTGCCGGGCATCATGCTCGGCCTGGTGGTCGGCCACCTGATCCTGGTCTTCTACCACAAGCACACGCAGTTCGCGGGTCCCGGAAAGACCAACAACAACGTCGTCGGCATGCCGTTGCTGCCGGTCTACATGGCCAAGGCCGGAGGCTTCTTCTTCCTGGTCTTCGGTGCCATCACGGCCGTCGCGGCGATCGCGCAGATCAACCCGATCTGGGCGATCGGCCCCTACCGTCCGGACCAGGTGTCCACCGGCGCCCAGCCGGACTGGTACATGGGCTTCTCCGAGGGCCTGATCCGTACGATGCCGGGCTGGGAGATCAACTTCGCGGGCCACACGCTCGTGCTGGGTGTGTTCATCCCTCTGATGATCTTCCCGCTGGTGCTGGTCGCGATCGCGGTCTACCCGTTCCTCGAGGCCTGGGTCACCGGGGACCGGCGCGAGCACCACATCCTGGACCGCCCGCGCAACGTCCCGACCCGTACCGCCTTCGGTGCCGCCTGGATCGCCTGGTACTTCGTACTGCTGGTCGGCGGTGGAAACGACCTGTGGGCCACCCACTTCCACCTGTCGATCAACGCCATCACCTGGTTCGTCCGTATCGGGTTCTTCGTGGTGCCGGTGCTCACGTTCGTCGTCACCAAGAGGATCTGCCTCGGCCTGCAGCGCCGGGACAAGGACAAGGTGCTGCACGGCCGTGAGTCGGGCATCATCAAGCGCCTGCCGCACGGTGAGTTCATCGAGGTGCACGAGCCGCTCAGCCAGGAGCAGCTGTACACGCTCACGGCCCACCACCAGTACGAGCCGGTCGAGATCGGCCCGACGGTCGACGAGAACGGCGTCGAGCGCAAGGTCGGGGGCACGCAGAAGCTGCGCGCCAAGCTCAGCAGCGCGTACTACGGCGAGGACGGCCAGATCTCGAAGCCGACCGTCGAGGAGTACAAGGAGATCACGAGCGGCCACGGCCACCACTGATCACTGATTCGAGCGTCGCCACGCCACGGTCGAAGGGCCCCGTCCGAACCCCGGACGGGGCCCTTCGCCGTGCCCGTGGGCTGGATAGGGTGGAGGCGTTCGAGACCTGAAGTCCCGCAGTCCGGGACACCCGACCCACACCCAGGAGCGGCATATGAGCGCTGTGAACCCCGCTGGAGGCGACACCGCGGCGGGCCGTTCCTGGCCCCGGGTGCTGAACGGACTGCTGGAGGGCCGGAACCTGGCCGCCGACGACACCGCCTGGGCCATGGACCGGATCATGGCCGGTGAGGCGACGGACGCGCAGATCGCCGGCTTCGCGGTGGCACTGCGGGCCAAGGGCGCGACCGTCGAGGAGATCACCGGGCTCGTCCGCACGATGTACGAGCACGCGAACGTGATCGAGGTGCCGGGCGCCACCGTCGACATCGTCGGCACGGGTGGCGACGGCGCGAAGACGGTGAACATCTCCACCATGTCGTCGATCGTCGTCGCCGGCACCGGCGCGAAGGTCGTCAAGCACGGCAACCGGGCCGCGTCCTCCGCCTCCGGGGCGTCGGACGTGCTGGAGAAGCTGGGCGTCAACCTCGATCTGAGCCCGCAACGGGTGGTGGAAGTCGCCGAGGAGGCCGGGATCACCTTCTGCTTTGCGGTGAAGTTCCACCCGGCACTGCGCCATGTGGGCGCCGCCCGCGGGCAGTTGGGGATCCGCACGGTGTTCAACCTGCTCGGTCCGCTGACCAACCCGGCGAAGGTGAGGGCGCAGGCGGTCGGTGTCGCCGTGGCGCACGAGGCGCCGATCGTGGCGGGCGTCTTCGCCGAGCGCGGCAACTCCTCCCTGGTCTTCCGGGGCGACGACGGCCTCGACGAGCTGACCACCACCGCGACCTCGCGGGTGTGGGTGGTCCGGGACGGCAAGGTCACCGAGGAGGCCTTCGACCCGCGGGAGGTGGGCATCGACCTGGTGCCGGTGGAGGCACTGCGCGGCGCCGACGCCTCGTACAACGCGGAGGTCGCCCGGCGCCTGCTGGATGGCGAGCAGGGCCCCGTACGGGACGCCGTCCTGCTGAACTCGGCGGCGGCCCTGGTGGCCCTCGAACCGGGTCCGGGGACGCTGGTGGAGCAGATCGGCGCCGGCATGGAGCAGGCGGCGGAGTCGATCGACTCCGGTGCGGCCAGGCGCACGCTGGAGCGCTGGGTGGCGGCCAGCAACGCCTGAATCCCATGGGGCGAGAGGCGGAGCGCGGTCCACGATCCGGACCGCGCTTGCGCGCCGAAGATCGTATGGCAAGATACTGAACCAGGTCATGAGTGACAGCCATGTGGCCCCGGCCGGCTGTCCGGCAACCCTCCGTCCGTGGCGGGGTGCCCCGGGTGAGGACCAGGCCGTAGGCAGCGAGGTCTACGGCAAGCGCGGACCCCTCGCGAAACCAGGGGTCCTGGTCGTACGAGGGAGCCTTCCGTGAGCAAGCGAATGCGCTAGGGCCGCAGAGCCCCGCCTCCGCATCCCCTTTTCACCTTCACCCACGCTCGAGCCGTGTCCGCTCGCGTGGTGATTCCGCCTGCTTTCACGGGAGTTCACCCATGTCCGTCTCCACCATCGCCGCCGACCAGTCCGTCTGTGCCCCGCTGCCCGTTCTGGGCCGAGATGTCACCGTGCCGCTCGTGACCGGTGGCGAGGTCGCCTACGCCGCCCTCGACTACGCGGCCAGCGCTCCCGCGCTGCAGCGCGTCTGGGACGACGTGGCGGCGTACGCGCCGTACTACGGCAGCGTCCACCGGGGCGCCGGCTACCTCTCGCAGCTGTCCACGGACCTGTTCGAGAACGCGCGCCGGACGGTCGCCGAGTTCCTCGGCTGCCGGGCGGGGGACCAGGTGGTGTTCACCCGGTCCACCACCGACTCCCTGAACCTGCTGGCCCGCGCGATCCCCGCCGACTGCCGGGTGTTCGTCTTCGAGACCGAGCACCACGCCTCGCTGCTGCCCTGGCGGGACGCGCAGGTGACGTACCTCGACGCCCCGCGCACCCCGGAGCAGGCCGTGGCGATCCTGGAGCGGGCCCTCGCGGACCGTGAGCCGCACGGCCCGGCCCTGGTCTGCGTCACCGGCGCCTCCAACGTCACCGGCGAGCTGTGGCCCGTACGGGAGCTGGCCGCCGCCGCCCACGCCCACGGTGCCCGGATCGTCCTGGACGCCGCCCAGCTCGCCCCGCACCACCCGGTGTCGGTCACGGACCTCGACGTCGACTGGGTCGCCTTCTCCGGCCACAAGCTCTACGCTCCGTTCGGCTCCGGGGTACTGGCGGGCCGTGCCGACTGGCTGCGCCGGGCCGAGCCGTACCTGGCGGGCGGCGGCGCGAGCCGCCGGGTCACGCGGCGCACCGACGGGGGAGTGGACGTGGAGTGGCACGACAGCGCCGCCCGCCACGAGGCCGGCTCCCCGAACGTCATCGGCGCCTACTCGATCGCCTCGGCCTGCAAGGCGCTGACCGAGGCCGGCTTCGACACGCTGGTGGCCCGCGAGCGGTACCTGATCCGCAAGGTGAGGGAGGGGCTGGCCGGCGTCCCCGAGGTGAAGATCCTCTCCCTGTTCGGGGACGACGCCCCGCGCGTCGGCGTGATCTCCTTCGTCGTGGAGGGCTGGAACAGCTCCCACTTCGCCGCCGCGCTGTCCGCGGAGTACGGCATCGGCGTGCGCGACGGGCTGTTCTGTGCTCACCCGCTGGTTCGCACCCTGCTCGGCAGCGACGCGCAGACCCAGGGCGAGTGCGGCGCCCCCGAGGCCGCACCCGGCGAGAAGTCCCTCAACGCCATCCGGGTCAGCTTCGGCGCGGGCACGCCCGACGAGCACGTGGAGCGGTTCGTGACGGCGGTGCGGGAACTGGTGCGGGACGGCGCGAAGTGGCAGTACCGCACGGAGGACGGCCGCTGCGTACCGGCGGTGTGACCCCGGGGGAATCCCTTGGGAGGCGGTGTTCGAGCGATCGGGTCAGGAGTCCAGCCCGATGGCGAACGCCGCCTCCAGGTCGTGCTGCGAATACGTGCGGAAGGCGACGTGCGTGTCCGTGGCCTCCACCCCGGGGATCTTGCTGATCCGCCCGGGGATGATCTCCGCCAGGTCCTCGTGCTGCCGCACCCGGACCATGGCGATCAGGTCGTACGTCCCCGTGACGGAGAAGACCTCGCTCACGCTCTCCAGCGAGGCGATCCGCTCGGCGATCTCGGGGATCCGGTCCACGCTGGTCTTGATGAGGACGATCGCGGTGATCACGGCTGGTTCTCTCCCTCGGGGGCCGGAGCAGGGGTGACCTTCACTCTAGTCTCCCGGCCGAACCGGACCCACGCGTAGGCGAAGCCGAGCGCGAAGCCGACGACGTGGGCCAGGTAGGCCACCCCCGGCCCCTGGCCCGCCTGCCCGGCGGCCAGCCACTGCAGGGCCGCCCAGAACGGCAGCACGACCCAGGCGGGCAGGCGCAGCGGCAGGAAGAACAGGAACGGGAAGAGACTGGTCACCCGCGCCCGCGGGAACAGGTAGAGAAACGCGCCGAGGACCGCCGAGATCGCGCCCGAGGCCCCCACCAGCGTCTGCCCGGAGCCGGCGTGGGCGCCTGCGTAGCCCAGCAGGGCCAGGTAGCCGCAGCCGACGTAGAACAGCGTGAACTGGACCCGGCCCATCCGTTCCTCGGTCATCGCTCCGAAGACATGGAGGAAGAGCATGTTGCCGAGCAGATGGACCCAGCTGCCGTGCACGAACAGGGCCGTCGCGGGGGTCAGGGCGGCCCTCGGGTCCCCGGAGAACAGATCGGCGGGAACCACCCCCCAGCGCCGGAAGTAGGACCGCTGGGCGACCAGCAGCGCGTCCCCGGTGCCGTAGGAGGGGATGAGGCCCGAGGCGGGGCTGATCACGAAGACGAGGCAGCACAGGACGATCAGGGCGCGCGTCACCGGCGCCGGCATGGTCCGTACCGCCCTGAGGGCCCTGACCGTCCGGGCGGCCACCGCGTTCCTGTACCTGATCATGTGCACAGAGCATGGCGTAACGGGACGCAACAACGCAGACCGCCTCGCCGCCGTGGACACCCGGGCGGCGAGTGGCCCCCAGGCCGTAGGGTTACGAGCCGGCGCGCCGGGGAAGCCGGCGCGTCACGGAAACTAGAAGGAAGGCGAACAGTTCACGATGACCGTTCCCCTGCCGACCGCCACGACACGGTGGCGCTGCACCCTCTGCGGCAACCTCACCCGCTTCGACGTGACGCGCTCGTCGAAGGTCGTCGAGTACGTCCACCTGGACCTGGCCGGAGAGCCCACGGTCGAGGAGCGCGAGGTGGTCAGTGAGACCATCGAGTCGGTGCGCTGCCGCTGGTGCAACGCCGTGGACAAGGTGGAACTCGTGGACAGGCCGGGCGCCGGCTCCTGAGCGGAGCGGGCCCGTACAGGTGATCCCTCACGGGGGATCCCGCAAGCATTGGGGTGACGGATGGTGGAGACACGAGGCGGGGAGCCGGCCGACGGCGCCGCTGAGGTGCTCGACCGTCCGCTGCCCGACGGCGTGCGCCGGCGGGTCGTGCAGATCGTGGCCGACGCCTTCGGCCGGCTGACGGTCGCCGAGCTGCCCGTGCAGCTGCGGCAGTACGCCCGCTTCGCCCCCAATCGCCGGGCCAAGTTCGCGGGCAACGCCATGGCGGCGGCGCTGGAGACCGACACACTGTTCCGGCAGCGCGTCGGGGAGAAGTTCAGAGAGGACCAGCCGGAACTGTCCGGCGCCCTCGACTCCGGCTCGCCGCCCCCGGCCGCGGACCCGCTCGACGTGGCGGCCGCGGCCTACGTACTGCGCCCGGCGGGCTGGGTGAAGCTGGTGACCGCCGCCGGCGAGGAGGCCCAGCGGGCGCACGCCGAGCGCGCCGACGAGGAGAGCCGGGCCGAGCTGGAGCGGCTGCGCGCGGAACTCGCCGCGGCCCGTGAGCAGACCCGCGGGGAGACCGAACGGCTGCGCGTCGAACTGGACTCGGCCAGGAAGGAGTCCGAGTCGCTGCACCGCAAGCTGCGTGCCGCGCTCAGCGACGTCAAGCGTGGCGAGGCCGCGCTGCGCAAGGCGCGCGGCGAGATCGAGGCGGTGCGCGCCGAGACACAGGCGCAGGTGTCGGCCGCCGAGAGCGAGACCCGGCGGCTCAAGGCGCGCCTGGGCGAGGCGGAGGCCGCCCTGGAGGCCACCCGCAGGGCGGCCCGCGAGGGACGCAGCGTCGAGGACATGCGGGTGCGGCTGCTGCTGGACACCCTGCTGGACGCGGCCCAGGGGCTGCGCCGCGAACTGGCGCTGCCGCCGGTGTCCGTACGGCCCGCGGAGACCGTGGACGCGGTGGAGCCGGGCCGGATGACCCCCAAGGACATCGCCGCCCGCGCCCTGTCCGAGCACGACCCCGCGATCCTCGACCAGTTGCTGGCGCTGCCGCAGGCCCACCTGGTCGTGGACGGCTACAACGTCACCAAGACCGGCTATCCCCAGATGCCCCTGGAGAAGCAGCGGCTGAGGCTGCTCGGGCAGCTCTCGCAGCTCGCCGCGCAGACCGGCGCCGAGGTCACCTGCGTCTTCGACGGGGCCGAGCTGGCCGCGCCGGTGCTGCTGGCGCCGCCGCGCGGAGTGCGGGTGCTGTTCTCCAAGCCGGGCGTCACCGCGGACGAGTTGATCCGCCAGCTGGTGCGCGCCGAGCCGCCCGGCCGGCCGGTCATCGTCGCCTCCACCGATCGTGAGGTGGCCGACGGGGTCGCCCGGGCGGGAGCGCGTCCGGTGGCGTCGCTGGTTCTGCTGAAGCGCCTCTCGCGCGGCTGAAACCGGACATAAAGCATTCTACGTATCAATCGCAACGTACTGGCCTAATGCCCGAATTGGCGGGACCGTCACGCAACGTTGCGTCAACCCCGCCTCACACCTGGTGAGTTGTGTGCAAAGAATGCATGGTGTGACGGGATTTTTTGCTGTGAGGATTTGAATTCATCACGACTAGGTCACTAGGGTCTGGCTCGAACCTCCAAGCGGGTGATCACTCAGAAGAAGGAGCTCGCTTCCGTGGCGTCCCACCGTCGACCCAAACAGCCGAGCCGCGCACGTGTGACCGTGCTCACCACCGCCGCAGCCGCAGCCGTCGCCATCAGTGCGCAGGCGGCCAACGCGGCGCCCAGCGCGAAGCCCAGCAAGGACGAGGTCAAGTCCAAGGTCGACAAGCTCTACCAGGAGGCGGAGCAGGCCACCGAGAAGTACAACGGGGCCAAGGAGAAGCAGGAGAAGCTCCAGAAGGAGATCTCCACCATCCAGGACAACGTCGCCCGAGGCCAGCAGGACCTCAACAAGCTGCGTGACAGCCTGGGTTCGCTCGCGGCCGGCCAGTACCGCTCCGGCGGCATAGACCCGTCCGTTCAGCTCTTCCTCTCCTCCAACCCGGACGACTACCTCGACAAGGCCTCCACGCTCGACCAGTTGAGCGGCCAGCAGGTCGACGCGCTGAAGAAGATCCAGGACAAGCAGCGCGAACTCGCCCAGGAGCGCGCCGAGGCCACCGAGAAGCTCAAGGACCTCGCCTCCACCCGCACCGAGCTGGGCAAGAAGAAGAAGGAAGTCCAGGGCAAGCTCGCCGAGGCGCAGAAGCTGCTCAACTCCCTCACGGCGAAGGAGAAGGCGGCCCTCGCCGCCGCCGACCAGGAGCGCGCCACCCGCGCCAGCGAGCGCGCCGCGATGGGCAAGAGCGCCCCCGCCTCCGGCCGGGCCGGAGCGGCCTTCTCCGCCGCCCAGAGCAGGATGGGCTCCCCGTACGTCTACGGCGCCTCCGGCCCGTCCTCCTTCGACTGCTCGGGCCTGACCTCCTGGGCGTACGCCCAGGCCGGCGTCTCCATACCGCGCACCTCCGAGGCCCAGGCCAACATCGGCACGCGCATCTACTCGCAGAGCCAGCTGCAGGTCGGCGACCTGGTCTTCTTCTACGGCGACCTGCACCACGTCGGTCTCTACGCGGGCAACGGCCAGGTGCTGCACGCCCCGCACACCGGAGCCGTCGTGCGCTACGAGGCGATCGGCAACATGCCCTTCCAGTTCGGCGTGCGCGTCTGACGGCCTCTTCGATCACGTGGAAGCGCCGCCCGAAAGGGCGAATCGCATCAACCCCCGCTGACCCCGCGCCCCGCCCCTGACCTGTGTCGGAGGCGGGGCGCCGCGTTGTGCACCCCTCGACGTCTTTGGCCGGTGCGTGTCCGCGCGGCTACTGTCTGCCACGTTTCCCCCAACCGCCGGGACGCACCGCGTCCCGGCACCCGGGGAGGCAGTCCGTGTTGGCCAGTGGAGGGAGTTCGGCTTCCCGTGGGGTCCCATCGCCGCCTTGCACCGTCCGGGTTCGACCGGGGCGCCGGTGCCGCCTGCGCCGCCTTCACCGTGGTCTCCGCCGCGGCCGCCGTCCTCGGCACCCTCCCGGCCGCCCCGGCTCTCGCCGCCCCGCATGGCGGCACCCCTGCCGAGGTCGACCGCCTCTACCAGGAGGCCGAGAACGCGACCGAGGCCTACGACAAGGCCGGTGAGCGCGCCGGCCTGCTGCGCCGGCAGGTCCGTGACTCCCAGGACCGCATCGCCCGGCAGCAGCAGCGGGTCAACACCCTCCGGGAATCGCTCGGTTCCCTCGCCGGTGCCCAGTACCGCTCCAGCGGCCTCGACCCGACCGTCGCGCTGCTGTTCTCACACGACCCGGCCGACTACCTCGACAAGGCCGCCACGCTCGACCGGATCGGCGCGCACCAGGCCCGTGAACTGCGGGACCTGCGACAGACCCTGCGGGAACTCGCCCAGGAGCGCGCCGAGGCCACCCGCGCCCTCACCGAACTGGAGAAGGCCCGCACAGCCGTCGTCAGCCACAAGCGAACCGTCGAGCAGAAGCTGGCCCGTGCCCGGACACTGCTCAACTCCCTTTCCCCGACCGAGCGCGAGGCCTACGACCGTGCCTCCCGCTCCGGCCGCGACGACCTCCTGCCCGGCCTCTCCGGCCTCGACGACGGCCCGGCCGCCTCCGCCCGCGCGGCCGCCGCCGTGGCCGCCGTCCGCTCCGCGCTCGGCCGCCCCTACATCTGGGGCGCCGACGGTCCCTCCGGGTTCGACTGTTCGGGCCTGATGCAGTGGGCGTACGCGCAGGCGGGGGTGCACCTGCCGCGCACCTCGCAGGAGCAGCGCCACGCCGGACGGCAGATCCCGCTGTCCGAGGCCCGGCCCGGCGACCTCGTCGTCTACCGGTCCGACGCGAGCCATGTCGCGATGTACGTCGGCCACGGCCGGGTCATCCACGCCCCCCACCCGGGCGCACCCGTGCGCTACGACCCGGTCGGCATGATGCCGATCTCGTCGGTCACCAGGGTCTGACGTGCGAACGGCGTCCTGACGGCGGCCTGAAGCCGCCGTACGATCGGGAAATGGCTGGTCGAACGCGGGTGTCGAGATCCTCGATGGTGGCGGTGTGCCTGCTGCTGGCGTCGCTGACGGCCTGCGGCGGCCAGTCCGCCGCCGGCACGGCCAGGGATCAGGTGCAGCGGCTGCTCGACCGGCGGGCGGCCGCCGTCCTGCACCACGACCCGGCCGCCTTCGCCGCCACCGGCACCCGGGCGCCGTACCCCAACCTGCAGGCCGTCCCCTTCGCGGCCTGGTCCTACCGTGTGACCGAGGTGCGCCGCAGCGGCGATCGGGCCACCGCCGACGCCGTGCTGCGCTACCGGGTGACCGGCTACGACAGGGCCCCCGTCACCGCCGGCCGCACGCTGACCCTGTCCACGACAGCCGACGGGAAGTGGTACGTCGTCTCCGACCGGCCCGCCCGGAAGTCCGGCCAGCAGCTGTGGGACCAGGGCCCGGTGTCGGTGGTCCGGGGACACAGCGGCATCGTCCTCGGGGTCGGCCAGAGCGACGGCACCCTGCACGGCTACGCCGACCTGGCCGACCACGCGGTGCCCGCGGTCTCGGACGCCTGGGGCACCGACTGGAGCCGCCACGTCGTCGTCCTGGTCCCCAAGTCCGTCGGCGGCATGGCCGCGCTGCTCGGCTCGCCCGCCTCCAACTACCGGGGGATCGCCGCCGTCACCACCGGCGAGGCGGGAGGCACCGGGCAGGCCCCGGCGGACCGGATCATCGTCAACCCCGACGCGTACGGCATGCTCGGCACGCTCGGCCGGCAGGTCGTCCTCACCCACGAGACCACCCACGTCGCCACCCGCGCCCACACCAACCCGGCCACCCCGCTGTGGCTCTCCGAGGGCTACGCCGACTGGGTCGGCTACCGGCGCTCCGGGCGCACCCCGGCACAGGCCGCGCCGGAACTCCAGCACGCCGTGTCCGAGGGGAAGGTGCCGACCGCCCTCCCGGCCGACCGCGACTTCGGGTTCGCGGGGAACGCCACCCACCTCGCCCAGGCCTATGAGGGAGGCTGGCTGGCCTGCCGGATGATCGCCGCCCACTGGGGCGAGGGCAGGCTGGACGACTTCTACCGGGCCGTCGGCGAACACGACCGGCGCGCGGGCGCGGTCGAGGACGCCCTGAGGACGGTGCTGGGCACGACCCTGGAGGCGTTCACCGAGCAGTGGCGCGCGTATCTGCGCGGGCAACTGAGGTGACGCCGTCGGTGGCGTGTCCGCGAGCCCGGGGACCGTGGTGCCACAGCGCCCGGCCCGCCGTCGCGCAGGCGGCCACCAGCGGGCCGTCGCGGCGGAACAGCAGGGTCACGCCGAGCGGTCCGCCCGCCACGAGAAGGGCAGTGCGGCGGGGGAGAGGATCGCGAGCGCCGCGCCGGGCGGGTACTGCCAGGCGGCGTCGCCGGCCGGGAAGGTGCCCTGCCGCAGCACCTCGCCAGTCCCGGTAGACCACCGACACGTCCACGGTCACGTCCGGGCCGGGGAAGTCGAGCACCCCGAGGACGAAGAGCAGCAGCGCCGGCCGGGTCGGGCCCCAGGTGGCCAGGAGTCCCGCCAGGCGCCGTCCCGTGCCCGCCTCGTCCGCCGCACTCCCTGTCCGTCCGCCGTCCGTGCGCCCGCCCGGTCCGAGCCCCTGGCGGAACCCACATGATCTCCCGGCGGGTCCGCGCGGGCCGGCCAGGCACGGCCGACCGGGGCGTCGGGACCGGATTGGATAGGGTCGGCGGCGATGCACAAGACCCTCATCGTGACCAACGACTTCCCGCCCCGCCCGGGGGGCATCCAGGCGTTCCTGCACAACATGGCGCTGCGGCTGGACCCGGCGCGGCTGGTCGTCTACGCCTCCACCTGGAAGCGGACCCGGGAGGGCGTCGAGGCGACGGCCGCGTTCGACGCCGAGCAGCCCTTCACCGTCGTACGCGACCGTACGACGATGCTGCTGCCCACTCCGGCGGCGACCCGCCGCGCGACCGGGCTGCTGCGAGAGCACGGGTGCACGTCGGTGTGGTTCGGGGCGGCGGCGCCGCTCGGGCTGATGGCGCCCGCGCTGCGCAGGGCGGGCGGCGAACGGCTGGTGGCCACCACGCACGGGCACGAGGCCGGATGGGCGCAGCTGCCCGCCGCCCGCCGGCTGCTGCGCCGCATCGGGGAGTCGACGGACACGATCACCTACCTCGGTGAGTACACCCGCTCCCGGATCGCCACCGCGCTGACCCCCGAGGCAGCCGCCCGGATGGTGCAGCTGCCCCCGGGCGTGGACGAGAAGACCTTCCACCCGGCATCGGGCGGCGACGAGGTGCGGGCCCGGCTCGGGCTCACCGACCGGCCGGTGGTCGTGTGCGTCTCACGGCTGGTCAGGCGCAAGGGCCAGGACACCCTGGTCCGGGCCATGCCCCGGATCCTGGCCGCCGAGCCGGAGACGGTGCTGCTGATCGTCGGCGGCGGGCCGTACGAGAAGGACCTGCGCAGGCTGGCCCGCGAGACGGGGGTGGCGGGTTCGGTGCGCTTCACGGGCCCCGTGCCCTGGGCCGAGCTGCCCGCGCACTACGGCGCCGGCGACGTCTTCGCCATGCCCTGCCGCACCCGGCGCGGCGGGCTCGACGTCGAGGGCCTGGGCATCGTCTACCTGGAGGCGTCCGCGACCGGGCTGCCCGTCGTCGCCGGGGACTCCGGGGGCGCGCCCGACGCGGTGCTCGACGGCGAGACCGGCTGGGTCGTGCGCGGCGGCTCCCCCGAGCAGGCCGCCGACCGGATCGTCACCCTCCTCGGGGACGCCGGGCTGCGCCGCCGCATGGGGGAGCGGGGCCGGCGGTGGGTCGAGGAGAAGTGGCGCTGGGACCTGCTGGCGGAACGGCTCGAGGAGCTGCTGTAGCGGCCAGGGGAGGCTGTGCGGCGGCCGCCGGCGGGGAGCCGGTGGCCCGAGGAGCTGTGAGGCAGCGGGCCGCCTCGCAGCCCTACTTCGCGTAGATCGCCTCGATCTCGTCGGCGTAGTCCTTCGCCACCACGTTGCGCTTGAGCTTCAGCGACGGGGTGAGGTGGCCCGAGTCCTCCGTGAACTGGGTGGGCAGCACGCGGAACTTGCGCACCGACTCCGCCTTCGACACCGCCGCGTTGCCGTCGTCGACCGCCGCCTGGATCGCCGCGAGCAGGTCCGGGTCCTCGCGCAGCGTCGCCGGGGTGGAACCCGCCGGCTTGCCGTGCTCGGCGGCCCAGCGGCCGAGGAACTCCTCGTCGAGGGTGACCAGCGCGCCCACGAACGGCCGCCCGTCGCCCACCACCATGCACTCCGCGACCAGCGCGTGCGCCCGGATGCGGTCCTCGATCACGGCCGGGGCGACGTTCTTGCCGCCCGCGGTGACGATGATCTCCTTCTTCCGGCCGGTGATCCTGAGGTAGCCGTCCTCGTCGAGGGTGCCGATGTCCCCGGTGTGGAACCAGCCGTCGGCCAGCGCCTCCTGTGTGGCGCTCGGGTTGTTCCAGTACTCCTTGAACAGGTGCTCGCCGTGCAGCAGCACCTCGCCGTCGTCGGCGATACGGACCACCGAGCCGGGCAGCGGCTGCCCGACCGTGCCGATCTTCTGCCGGTCCCAGGGGTTGAACGCGGTCGCCGCGCAGGACTCGGTCAGGCCGTAGCCCTCCAGCACCGTGAAGCCGATGCCGCGGAAGAAGTGGCCGAGCCGCTCGCCGAGCGGGGCGCCGCCGGAGATGGCGTACTCGCCGCGCCCGCCGAGCACCGCGCGCAGCTTGCTGTAGACCAGTTTGTCGAAGGTCTTGTGCTTGATCCGCAGGCCGAGCGACGGGCCCGACGGGGTGTCCAGCGCCTTGCTGTACGCGATCGCCGTGTCGGCGGCCTTGTCGAAGATCTTCCCCTTGCCGTCCGCCTGCGCCTTGGCGCGCGCCGAGTTGTACACCTTCTCGAACACGCGCGGGACGCCCAGTATCAGCGTCGGGCGGAACGCGGCCAGCTCGTCGGTGAGGTTCTTGATGTCCGGGACGCAGCCCAGCTTGATCGGGGCCATCATCGGGGCCACCTGGACCAACCGCCCGAAGACGTGCGCGAGCGGCAGGAACAGCAGCACCGAGCACTCACCGGTGCGGAACAGCGGCCGCAGCCGCTCCACCACGTTCCCGCACTCGGCGAAGAAGCTGCGGTGGGAGAGTACACAGCCCTTGGGACGGCCGGTGGTTCCGCTGGTGTACACGATGGTCGCCGGGTCGTCGGCCTTCGCCAGCGAGCTGCGCTCCTCGACCATGGCGTCGCTGATGCCATGCCCGGCGCGACCCAGCTCCTCGACGGCGCCGGCGTCGATCTGCCAGACGTTCTTCACGGCGGGCAGGGTCTGGCGCACCGACTCGACGGCCGCGGCGTGCGCGCCCGTCTCCACGATGCAGGCGGTCGCGCCCGAGTCGCTGAGGATCCACTGCACCTGCTCCGGCGAGCTGGTCTCGTACACCGGCACGGTGATCGCGCCCGCGCTCCAGATCGCGAAGTCCAGCAGCGTCCACTCGTAACGCGTGCGGGACATCAGGCCCACCCGGTCGCCGGGCTGGATGCCGGAGGCGATCAGCCCCTTGGCGGCGGCGTGCACCTCGGTGAGGAAGTCCCGCGCGGTGACGTCCTGCCAGGCGCCGCCCACCTTGCGCGCGATCACGGCGACGTCGGGATACTGCGCGGCGTTTCTGCGGACGATGTCGGTCAAGTTCCCGTCCGCAGGGACCTCGTACAAAGCCGGAAGGCTGAACTCGCGCAAGACTGCTGCTCCTCATAGGGCGCCGGCGCCACGACGTTGTGTGATGCGACGGTGCGGTCCAAGGCTCGAATCTGCTGCCCAGGGCTTCGCCAGGAGCCGTTTCGGGCTCATGGTTGAAATCCAGAGCACGACTGGACTGCCCGGAGGTTACCCGCCGGTATGGCTTTTTCGACAGGGGGTCCCGGCGAGATGTTCGCTGCGTCACACGATGGGTGTTTCTTCGCGCACAGTAGTAGAACCACTGAACAACTGGCCAGTAACACGGGCTCCGGCCGTCACTGTTCACAAGTGCGCCGCTCCGCCTACGCTTGATCACCATGCCACCCACACCAGACCCTGACGGCAGGACGCGCATCCATGTGGTCAGCGACGTGCACGGCAACGCCCGCGACCTGGCCCGGGCCGGTGAGGGTGCCGACGCCCTGGTCTGCCTCGGCGACCTGATCCTCTTCATCGACTACGCCGACCACTCGCGCGGCATCTTCCCGGACCTCTTCGGCTCGGAGAACGCCGGCCGCATCGTCGAACTGCGCACCGCCCGCCGTTTCGCCGAGGCACGCGAACTGGGCGCCCGGCTGTGGGCGGGCATAGACGGCGACCGCGCCAAGGTGATCGAACGGGCGGTGCGCAGGCAGTACGCGGAACTCTTCGCCGCCTTCCCCACTCCGACGTACGCCACCTACGGCAATGTCGACATGCCGCCGTTGTGGAAGGAGTACGCCCGCGAGGGCACCACCGTCCTCGACGGGGAGCGGGTGGAGATCGCCGGCCGGGTCTTCGGCTTCGTCGGCGGCGGCCTGCGCACCCCGATGCGCACGCCCTACGAGATCGGAGACGAGGAGTACGCGGCGAAGATCGAGGCCGTCGGCGAGGTCGACGTGCTGTGCACCCACATCCCCCCTGACGTGCCCGAACTCGTCTACGACACCGTGGCCCGCCGCTTCGAGCGCGGCAGCCGCGCGCTGCTGGACGCCATCCGCCGCACCCGCCCCCGCTACGCGCTCTTCGGCCACGTCCACCAGCCGCTGGTGCGGCGCATGCGGATCGGCTCCACCGAATGCGTGAACGTAGGACACTTCGCGGGCACGGGCAGGCCCTGGGTCCTCGAATGGTGACCGCGTCGACCGGGTGATCGCTTCGCGCCACCTTCCCGTCATGTCCGCAGGTGGGGGTGGAGTCCGCCGCCCGCCCGCGCGGTAGCCTTCACGCTGCACACACGTGCGCACACGACCCGACTTCCGGCCCGCATCTGGAGGAGCCACGGCGATGGCGGAACACACCAGCTCGAGCATCACGATCGAGGCGGCACCGGCCGACGTCATGGGGGTGATCGCCGACTTCGCGCGCTACCCCGACTGGACCGGTGAGGTGAAGGAGGCCGAGGTCCTCAAGGCCGACGAGTACGGCCGCGCCGAGCAGGTCCGCCTCGTCATGGACGCGGGCGCCATCAAGGACGACCAGACCCTCGCCTACACCTGGACCGGCGACAACGAGGTCTCCTGGACGCTGGTCAAGTCCCAGATGCTGCGCTCCCTGGACGGCTCCTACCTCCTCAAGCCGGCCGGCGCGGGCGCGACCGAGGTGACCTACCGCCTCACCGTCGACGTCAAGATCCCCATGCTGGGCATGATCAAGCGCAAGGCGGAGAAGGTCATCATCGACCGGGCCCTGGCAGGCCTGAAGAAGCGGGTGGAGTCGGGCGAGAAGTAGCGGGGCGGCACGCCGCTCCCCACCCGGCCTCAAGGGCCCACTGCCTGCCGGGCAAGGGCCGCTCCAGGTCGCGTCTCCTCACGCGCCGGCCGCGAGAGAGCCGAAGGGGCGCGCCGGTCCCGAGACGGCGAACGCGCGAAGGCGCGGAGCGTTGAGCACGTTCGTCGTCTCGGGATCGGCTCGGGCGCCCCGTAGGCGAGCGAGCCGTCAAACACAGCTAGCGTTCACCCCTATGCGCACCCTCCTGATCACCGGCCCGGGCGGTTCCGGCCGTACCACGGTCGCCGCGGCCACCGCGCTGACCGCCGCCCGCGAGGGCACCCGCACCCTCGTCCTCAGCGCCGACCGCACCGACACCCTGGGTGCGGCGCTCGGCGTGGCGACGGGGGCGGAGCCGGTGCGGGTCGCGCCGGACCTCACCGCGTGGCGCCCGGACGCCGCCGCCGGCTTCCGCGCCGACCTCGCCGCCTTCCAGGACCGCGCGGCGAACGTCCTGGACCTCCTCGGGGCCGCCCGGCTCGACGCCGAGGAGGTCACCCCGCTGCCGGGTGCCGAGGAGCTGGCCCTGCTGCGGGCACTGCGCGACGCGGCCCTCTCGGAGCGCTTCGAGCTGCTGGTCGTCGACCTGCCGCCCGCCCCGCAGGCCCTCGCGCTGCTCGCCCTCCCCGCGGAGCTGCGCCGCTATCTGCGCCGGCTGCTCCCGGCCGAGCGGCAGGCGGCCCGCGCGCTGCGCCCGGTCCTCGGCCGGCTGGCCGGTGTGCCCATGCCGGCCGAGTGGCTGTACGAGACCGCCGCCCGCTGGGACGTGGAGCTGGCCGCCGTCGAGGCGGTCGTCGCCGACCCGGGCACCGCCGTACGCCTGGTCGCCGAGCCCGGCCCGGCCGGCCTCGACGCCGTGCGCGGCGCCACGCTCGGCCTGGCCGTGTGCGGTCTGCCCGTGGAGTCGCTGGTCGCCGCCCGGGTCCTGCCCGACGCCCCCGCGGACTCCTGGCTGGCGGGCCCGGTGGCCCAGCAGCGCAAGACCCTGGAGGAGTGGCGGGAGACCCACGCCGTCCATCCGGTCGTCCACCTGGGCCGGGATCCGCGCGGCCGGGACGACCTCGCCGCCCTCTCCGTGCCCGCTGCCACCGCGGCGCCCGGCCCCCTCCGGTGGCCGGTCACCGACCGGCTCGCCGAGGACGGCGTGCTGGTGTGGCACATCCCGCTGCCCGGCGCCGTACGCGACGAGCTGGACCTCGTCCGGCGCGGGGACGAACTCCTGCTCACCGCCGGCCCCTTCCGCCGGATCGTCCCGCTGCCCTCGGCCCTGTGCCGGTGCACGGTCGACGGCGCCGCGCTGCGCGACGGTGAGCTGCGGATCCGGTTCGCCCCGGACCCCACGCTGTGGCCCCGCGAGAGATGAAGGCGGTCCGCCCGTTCGGGTAACGTCGGAAGGACGAACCGTAGTCAGGAGTCCGCCATGAGCGAAGAGCGCCCACCGTCCGACGCCGCTCGGGACGACGTCGCTCAGGAGCAGACCGTCGACGAGGTGCCGCACACCGGCGACGCCGACGCGTGGGCCACGGCCTGCGCCGAGGACCTCGCGGCGGAGAAGGCCCGGCGCAGTGCGCAGTACGGACCGCCGCCGGGTTCGGCCGCCGAGGAGCTGCGCAGGTTCGTCGACACCGTCGCCGACAAGCTCTCCTCGTTGCAGGCGCCGCTGCTCGGCGCGGTCGCCGGACCCGCCGCCCAGCAGGTGGTGCGGCAGGTCGTGCAGCAGGCCAAGGCGGCCGTGGAGCCCGTCATAGAGCGCAACCCGGACGTCTTCGACCACCTCGCCGCGGCCGGCGGCGAACTCCTCGCCGCCTACCGCTCGGCCGTGCAGGCCCAGGAACGCCGCTGGACGTCCGGCTCGAGCGACCTCGCGGACGATCTGAAGGACGGCTTGCGCAAACCCGGTGATCGGGGCGAGGGCACCGGCAGCGGGGAACGCATCGACTTGGACTGACGGTCCCACCGTCGGCGCCTCGCCTGACCGGCGGGTGGACGACGCGGATCCGACGGCAGGGCCTCGGGTACGGTTGGCCGTAGCGGGGCTCGACCGAAACTGAGGGATTCATGGGACTCACCATCGGCGTCGACATCGGCGGCACGAAGATCGCGGCCGGCGTGGTCGACGAGGAAGGCAACATCCTCTCGACCTTCAAGGTGCCGACCCCCACCACGCCCGAGGCCATCGTGGACGCCATCGCCTCGGCGGTGGAGGGCGCACGCGCGGGGCACGAGATCGTCGGCGTGGGCATCGGTGCCGCCGGGTACGTCAACCGGCAGCGCGCCACGGTCTACTTCGCGCCCAACATCGACTGGCGCCAGGAGCCGCTGAAGGAGAAGGTCGAGGCCCGCGTCGGCCTCCCGGTCGTCGTGGAGAACGACGCGAACGCCGCGGCCTGGGGCGAGTACAAGTTCGGCGCCGGCAAGGGCCACCGCAACGTCATCTGCATCACGCTCGGCACCGGCCTGGGCGGCGGCATCATCATCGGCAACAAGCTGCGCCGCGGCCACTTCGGCGTGGCCGCCGAGTTCGGGCACATCCGGATGGTCCCGGACGGCCTGCTGTGCGGCTGCGGCTCGCAGGGCTGCTGGGAGCAGTACGCCTCCGGCCGCGCGCTGGTGCGGTACGCCAAGCAGCGTGCCAACGCCACCCCCGAGACCGCCCAGGTGCTGCTGGCCCTCGGAAACGGCACCCCCGACGGCATCGAGGGCAAGCACATCTCGATGGCCGCCCGGCAGGGCTGTCCCGTCGCCGTCGACTCCTACCGCGAGCTGGCCCGCTGGGTCGGCGCCGGCCTGGCCGACCTGGCCTCCCTCTTCGACCCGTCCGCCTTCATCGTCGGCGGCGGCCTGTCCGACGAGGGCGAGCTGGTCCTGGACCCGATCCGCAAGTCCTACAAGCGCTGGCTGGTCGGTGGCAACTGGCGTCCGGTCGCCGACGTCCTCGCCGCTCAGCTCGGCAACAAGGCCGGACTGGTGGGCGCGGCGGACCTCGCCCGGGAGCCCGACCCGATCATGTAGGGCGCCCGTGCGGTACAGGGGGCGCGGGGAGCCGGGCGGTCGGCCGCCTCGAACGGCGGTCGCCCGCCGACCTCGCGCCCCGATCATGGGCGTACATTGATCCACATGGCGCTGCTTCCCAACTCCCGCACGGAACCGGACGGTTCCGCCGTCATCCGCGTCCTGACCTACAACATCCGGTCCATGCGGGACGACACCGGCGCCCTCGCCCGGGTGATCAGGGCCTGCGCGCCCGATCTCGTCCTCCTCCAGGAGGCGCCCCGGTTCTTCCGCTGGCGCAAGAAGCTGGCGCGGCTGGCGGCGGCGTCGGACCTGGTGATGCTCAGCGGGGGCGCCACGGCCGCGGGTCCGGCGCTGCTGTGCTCGTTGCGGGCCACGGTCGAGCGGACCGAGGACGTGCTGCTGCCGCTCACCCCGGGGATGCACCGCAGGGGTTTCACCACGGCGGTCGTCCGCTTCGGGGGCGCCCGGCTCGGCGTGCTCGGCTGCCACCTCTCGCTCGACCGGAACGAGCGCTACGAGCAGGGCGGCATGCTCCTGGACCGGCTGGCCGGGCTGGACGTGGAGCATGCGATCGCCGGCGGCGACGTCAACGAGGCGCCGGACGGGCCGACCTTCCGGCGCCTGGCCGACGCGCTCCAGGACGGCTGGGCCACGGCCCCGCAGGGCGGGGAGCACACCTGGAAGGCCACCGAGCCGCACCGGCGCATCGACGCAGTCTTCGCCACCCGCGGCATCGAGGTCCTCGGCTGCGGAGTCCCCCACGACCATCCCGGAGTGACCGAACAGGACCTGCGATCGGCCACGGACCACCTCCCGGTCCTGGCCGCCCTCAGAATCCCGGCGTAGCCCGCCACCGGCACCGGCCGCCCGCCACCGGCAGCAGCGGTCGGCAGCCCCTGCTGCCGACGGTCCCGGCGGTCCGCCTTCCCCGGCAGCCCGGCCTTCGGCGATCCGGGCCGCCGGGACCGGCCGCCGGTGCCTACACCACCGCGCCGCGGCCCGGGTCGTCGTCCTCGTCGTCGCCCGGCTTCATGCGGGCCACCAGGGTCACGACGCCGCCGAGGAAGCCGCCGATGCAGAGGGTGGTCAGCCACCAGGTCATGTCCCAGCCCAGCAGCACGGCCAGCAGGAGCAGCACGGGGCCGCCGATCACTCCCAGCCACGCGAACTTGGCGGCCGCGTCCGCCTCGGGCAGCGGCGGCGGCTCCGGCGGCACGAAGTGGCCCTCGTCGCCCTCGTCGAAGTCCTCGTCGGACGGCTCGCGCAGCGCGTAGTCGCGCGGTCCCGCGCCGGGATTCGCCACGCCCGGCGCGAAGGAGACCGAGCCGCCGAGCGGCGGCTTGGTCGCGGTCGGCTTCCCCTCCTCCTTCGGCCGCTCCGTCCGGGGCCGCTCGTCGTCCCCGTCCGGCGCATCCGGCAGCATCAGGTCCTCGATCGGCCGGTACGGCCGCGCGCCGGGCGGGTCCGCCGGCTCCTCGCCGTACCCGGCGACGATCGCCGCCCAGGCGGCCTCCTCGTCGAAGGGGGCGCCGCCCTCGTCCGCGCCCGGCCCGTCGGAGCCGGCCGGGTCGACCGGACCCACGGACCCGTCCGGGTCGGCCGGCGGGTTCGGGTCGGCCGCCGGCCTCGCGGGCTCGACCGGCTCGCGGTTCTCGCGGCCCTCGCGGTCGGAGTCGTGCTCAGCCACCTGCCGCCGTCCCTTCCTTGCCGACACTGGGTGCGATCCGGCCGATGAAGTCGAAACTCTCCCCGAAGATCCGGTCCGCGTCGTTGTCCAACGTCGCGACGTGGTAGCTGTGTTCCAGCAGGACCTCGGTCACGTCCACCGAGGAGACCCGGCTGAGGATGCGGGCCGAGTCGGCCGCCGGCACCACGTGGTCCTGGGGGCTGCGCAGGAGCAGCAGAGGCTGCGTGACCTGCGGAAGCTCGCCGTCGACCAGCCGGAAGAAGGTCCGGAGCGAGTGCGCGCAGTGCAGCGGCACCCGGTCGTAGCCCAGCTCCGCGCTGCCCTCCTTGGAGATGTCGCTGGCGATGCCCTTCGTGGTGCGCACCAGGTGCCGGGCGACGGGCAGGACGTACGCGGACAGGCCGTGCACCTTGTTCGCCGGGTTGACCACCACGACCCCGGCGATCGCGTCGCCGTGCTTGGCCGCCAGCCCGAGCGCCAGGGCACCGCCCATGGACAGCCCGGCCACGAACACCTGCGCGCACCGCTCGCGCAGGGCGCGCAGCTCGCCGTCCACCTCCGCGTACCAGTCCTGCCAGCCGGTGATCGCCATGTCCTCCCAGCGCGTCCCGTGCCCGGGCAGCAGCGGGAGCGAGACCGTCAGGCCACGCTCGGCGAGATACTCGGCCCAGGGGCGCAGCGACTGGGGGGAACCGGTGAAGCCGTGGCAGAGGAGGACGCCGACCTCCCCGCCCTCGTGGCGGAACGGCTCGGCTCCGGGGAGGACCGGCACGTCGGTCTCCTGTTCGTGAAGTGGGCTCGGCACGTCGATGACAGCGGTCGTCCGAGACGGTGTTCGTCCAGGACGGTGCGTGTCCGGGACGGTGGACGTCGAAGACGGGTGTTCGTCGGGGCAGGGGGGCGTCGGCGGCACGCGGCCGTCGATCGCGGGTACTTCGTCGATTGCAGGTACTTCACCGTACGCGACGGCACTGCCACCGACCAGGGCCGTCGGCTCCTTCGGCGCCACTTCCGGGTTATGGTCTGATCGACACGCACAGGAGGCACTCGGTTGTTCTACGGCACGATGAAGGTCGCCATCGGGGGGCCGCTGAAGCTCGCCTTCAGACCCTGGGTGGAGGGCATGGAGAACATCCCGGCCGAGGGCCCCGCCATTCTGGCGAGCAATCACCTGTCGTTCTCGGACTCGTTCTTCCTGCCCGCGGTGCTCGACCGCAAGGTCACGTTCATCGCCAAGGCCGAGTACTTCACCACGCCGGGGGTGAAGGGCCGGCTCACCGCCGCGTTCTTCAAGGGCGTCGGCCAGCTCCCCGTGGACCGCTCCGGCGCGCGTGGCGCGGGCGAGGCGGCGGTGAAGAGCGGCATCGAGGTGCTGGAGCGCGGCGAGCTGTTCGGCATCTATCCCGAGGGCACCCGCTCGCCCGACGGCCGCCTCTACCGCGGCAAGCCGGGCGGTCTGGCCCGCGTGGCGCTGGCCACCGGGGCTCCCGTCATCCCGGTCGCCATGATCGACACGGAGAAGATCCAGCCGCCGGGGCAGGTCGTCCCCAAGCTGATGCGTCCGGGCATCCGGATCGGCAGGGCGCTCGACTTCAGCCGCTACCAGGGCATGGAACAGGACCGTTTCGTGCTGCGCGCGGTGACCGACGAGGTCATGTACGAGATCATGAAGCTCTCCGGCCAGGAGTACGTCGACATCTACGCGACCGCCGCCAAGCGGCAGATCGCGGAGGCGGCGAAGGCCGGGAAGGAGGCGGAGAAGGCGGCGAAGGCCGCGCTCGCCCAGGCCGCGAAGGATCAGGCCGAGAAGGAGAAGAACGCGCAGTAGGCGGGAAGGGGACCGCACAGCGAGGAGGGGACCGCACAGCGGGCGGGACAGCAACAAAGGGGGGGCATGCCCAGGCGTGAGCGTGTCATGAGGATGTCGGTGGAGCAGCCGCTGTGGCGTGCGCTCGCCGGCTACCGGGTGCTGACCGTTCTCTACGCGGTCGGCCTGTTCGCCACGGCCTACGACCGCTTCCCCCGCCCCTGGATCGCCGTCGCCTACTACTGCGTGCTCTTCCTGTGGACCCTCGCCACCCTGCCCAGGGTCGCGAACGCCGCGAGCTGCACCAGGGCGTTCCTCGCCGTGGACCTCGCGCTGGCGGTGACCGGCATCCTCCTCACCCCCCTCGCCGACACGCACGCGCGGATCGTGGACGGCGGCCCGACCCTGCCGTCGATATGGACCGCCGGTTCCGTCCTCGCCTTCGCCGTCAAGGGCGGCTGGCGCTGGGCGGCCGTCGCCTCCACCGCGGTCGCCGCCGCCAACCTGGTCGAGCGCGGCGGCCCGGCCCGCGACACCGTGCACAACGTGATCCTGGTCTGGGTCGCCTCGATCGCCATCGGCTACGTCGTAGAGGTCGCCCGTGCCTCCGAGCGCACCCTCGCCCGCGCCCTGGAGATCGAGGCCGCCACCCGTGAACGGGAGCGCCTGGCCCGGGACATCCACGACGGCGTGCTGCAGGTGCTGGCCATGGTGCAGCGGCGCGGCGCGGTCATCGGCGGCGAGGCGGCGGAGCTGGGCCGGCTGGCGGGGGAGCAGGAGGTGGCCCTGCGCACTCTGGTCTCCGGTGGGCTCGTGCCCGTCTCCCGGGTCTCGCAGGACACGGCCCAGGGAGCGGTCGTACGGATGGTGGACGACGAGGCGGACGGGGAGCGCGAGGAGAGCGGCCCCGTCGATCTGCGCTCCCTGCTGGCCCACTGGGCCGGCTCCCGGGTCAGCCTCGCCGAACCGGGCGCGCCGGTCCTGTTGCCGGCCGCCGTCGCCCGGGAGGTGGCCGCGGCCGTCGGAGCCGCGCTGGACAACGTCCGCAAGCACGTGGGCGAGGACGCGCGGGCCTGGATCCTCGTCGAGGAGGAGCCGGAGTCGGTGCTCGTGACCGTGCGGGACGAGGGGCCCGGCATCCCGGAGGGGCGGCTCGCCCAGGCCGAGGGCGAGGGACGGCTCGGCGTCGCCCAGTCGATCCGGGGCCGGCTGCGCGACATCGGCGGCACCGCCGAACTGATCTCGGTGCCCGGCCAGGGCACGGAGGTCGAACTGAACGTACCGAAGCAGGCCGAGCGGGCGCGGGGGAAGGCGGAGAGCCGATGACGCCGATGGGCGGGCAACCGGAGACGAGCGGACAGCGGGAGACCGGCGCGCACCGGGAAGCGGCCGCGCAGCGGGACCAGGGCGGGCCGGTCAAGGTCATGGTGGTCGACGACCACCCGATGTGGCGGGACGCCGTCGCCCGCGACCTGACCGAGTCCGGGTTCGAGGTGGTCGCCACCGCGGGCGACGGCGAGCAGGCGGTGCGCCGCGCCAGGGCCGCCGCGCCCGACGTGCTCGTCCTCGACCTCAACCTGCCCGCCAAGCCCGGTGTCCAGGTCTGCAAGGAGCTCGTCGCCGCCGACCCGGCCCTGCGCGTCCTCGTGCTGTCCGCGAGCGGGGAGCACGCCGATGTGCTGGAGGCCGTGAAGTCGGGTGCCACGGGCTATCTGCTGAAGTCGGCCTCCACCGAGGAACTGCTGGACGCGGTGCGCCGTACCGCCGTCGGCGATCCGGTGTTCACCCCCGGTCTGGCCGGACTGGTCCTCGGCGAGTACCGCCGTCTGGCCGCCGAACCCGCCCCCGCCCCCGGGAGCGGCGCCGGGTCCGACGAGCCGAAGGCGCCCCGGCTCACCGAGCGCGAGACCGAGGTGCTGCGCCTGGTCGCCAAGGGCCTGAGCTACAAGCAGATCGCCGAGCGCCTGGTCATCTCCCACCGCACGGTCCAGAACCACGTCCAGAACACCCTCGGCAAGCTCCAGCTGCACAACCGCGTCGAGCTGGTCCGCTACGCCATCGAACGGGGGCTCGACGGCGACTGAGAGCAGCGCCCTCGTTAACTTTCCTACGCGGCGAAGGCACTCTTTCGGGTGGATTCACCGTGATCAACTACCGGGCATTTCACCGGAATTGACTTTCCCGCCCATGCCGAAGTGACGTGCGTCACCGTTAGCGTGACCTTCACCAGGCAACCGCGGCGAAGGGACATTTCCATGCGGGTCGGAGTACTGACCGGAGGCGGCGACTGCCCCGGACTCAACGCCGTCATCCGGGGCGTCGTCCGCAAGGGCGTGCAGGAGTACGGCTACGACTTCGTCGGCTTCCGGGACGGCTGGCGGGGGCCCCTGGAGAACGACACCGTCCGCCTCGACATCCCCGCGGTACGCGGCATCCTGCCCCGCGGCGGCACCATCCTCGGCTCCTCGCGCACCAACCCCCTCAAGCAGGAGGACGGCATCCGGCGCATCAAGGACAACCTCGCCAAGCAGGACGTGGAGGCGCTCATCGCGATCGGCGGCGAGGACACCCTCGGTGTGGCCGCCCGGCTGAGCGACGAGTACGGCGTGCCCTGCGTCGGCGTGCCCAAGACCATCGACAACGACCTGTCGGCCACCGACTACACCTTCGGCTTCGACACCGCGGTCGGCATCGCCACCGAGGCCATCGACCGGCTGCACACCACCGCCGAGTCGCACATGCGGGTGCTGGTGTGCGAGGTGATGGGCCGGCACGCCGGCTGGATCGCCCTGCACTCCGGTCTCGCCGGCGGCGCCAACGTCATCCTCATCCCCGAGCAGCGCTTCGACCTCGACCAGGTGTGCGCCTGGATCACCTCCCGCTTCAAGGCCTCCTACGCCCCGATCGTGGTCGTCGCGGAGGGCGCCATGCCCAAGGACGGCCAGATGGTCCTCAAGGACTCCTCGCTGGACTCCTTCGGGCACGTCCGCCTCTCCGGCGTCGGCGAGTGGCTGGCCAAGGAGATCGAGAAGCGCACCGGCAAGGAGGCGCGGACCACCGTCCTCGGGCACATCCAGCGCGGCGGCACTCCCAGCGCCTTCGACCGCTGGCTCGCCACCCGCTTCGGGTTGCACGCCGTCGACTGCGTCCACGACGGCGACTTCGGCAGGATGGTCGCCCTGCGCGGCACCGACATCGTCCGCGTCCCGATCGGCGAGGCCACCGCGAAGCTGAAGACGGTGGACCCGAAGCTGTACGAGGAGGTCGGGGTCTTCTTCGGCTGACCTCACCCGGTCCCCGCCCGTCTCCTCTCCGTTCTCCCTCCTGGGTCCCCTCTCCGTTTCTCCCCGGACCGGTACCGCGAGGATCGCGTGGGGTATGGGCCGTATATTCGGCCCATACCCCACCAGAACGGGAGCCGTGATGGAGATTCTGGCCTTCGGAGTGCAGGCCGACGAGAAACCCCTGATCGAGCACGCCTTCCGGGACCACCACGAGGTCCGCTGCCTGGACGTCTTCCTCAACGAGGACACCGCCCCCATCGCCGCCGGCTACGAGATCGTCTCCACCAGTGTCAACGCCGAACTCGGCGGCCGCGTCCTGGAGATGCTCGCGGCGGGCGGCACCCGGATGATCGCCCAGCGGTCCACCGGCTTCAACAACATCGACCTGCACGTCGCCGAGCGGCTCGGGATGACGGTCGCCCGGGTGTCGTACTACTCGCCGCACGCCGTCGCCGAGTTCGCCTGGGCGCTCGCCCTCGCGGTCAACCGGCGCATCCTGCGGGCCACCATCCGCACCCGTGACTTCGACTTCCGGCTCGACGGGCTGATGGGCCGCGACCTGCACGGCCGTACCGCCGGTGTGCTCGGCACCGGCAAGATCGGCGAGGCGTTCGCCCGGATCGCCCACGGCTTCGGCATGCGGCTGCTCGGCTGGGACATCGCCGAGAACCCCGCCTGCATGGAACTCGGCATGAAGTACGTCCACAAGGAACAGCTCCTCGCCGAGTCCGACCTGGTCTCGCTGCACGTCCCGCTGATGCCGCAGACGCAGCACCTGATCGACGCGGCCGCCCTGAAGGCGATGAAGGACGACGCGATCCTGGTGAACTCCAGCCGCGGCGGGCTGATCGACACCGCGGCCCTCGTCGCCGAACTGCGCGAGGGCCGCTTCACCGGTGTCGGGCTGGACGTGTACGAGTCCGAGGCGGGCGTGTTCTTCGTCGACCGGTCCCTGGAGGCCATCGAGGACGACATCCTGGCCCGCCTGGTCACCTTCCCGAACGTCCTCGTCACCTCCCACCAGGCCTACTACACCGAGGACGCCGTCCGGCAGATCGTCGACGCCACGGTGCGCAACGTCGTCGACTACCGGGCGGGCCGCCGCTCGGAGAATGTGCTGGTGCCGCACAGCTGACCCACCAGCTCGGTCACGATCGCGGCCCCGTTCAGCGTCAGCACCGACTCCGGGTGGAACTGCACGCCCGCGAAGCCGGGCCCGCGCAGGGCGTGCACCTCACCGGCCGCGCTCCGGCCGACCTCGACGCCGTGCGCGGCCAGCTCCGTGTGCGCCTCGTCGTCGCAGCGCGCCACGAAGCTGTTGTAGAAGCCGACGGTCTCCGGGCGCCCGAACAGGTCGACGACCGTCTGCGCGCCCTGGTACGGCACCTCCTTGCGGACGATCTCCAGGCCCAGCTCGGCCGCGATCAGCTCGTGCCCGAGGCAGACGCCGAGGACGCCGTACCGGTGCTCGGCGATCACCTCGGCGGCCAGTGCCCGCAGCAGGCGCATCTTCGGGTCGGCCAGGTCGCAGGGGTCGCCGGGTCCCGGCCCGAGCACCAGCGGCCCCTCGTGGGCGAGCACCGCCTCCCGCAGCCCGTCCTCGTCGTAGCGGCGGACGGTCACATCGAGTCCCGACGAGCGCAGCACATGGGCGAGCATCGCGGTGAAGGTGTCCTCGCCGTCCACGACCAGGGCGTGGCCCCGCAGGGAGTCGGACCGCTCCTGCATGCGCAGCCAGAACGGCGCCAGCGAGACCCGGCGCCCGTCCAGCGCCGCCCGCACCCGCGGGTCGTCGGCGAGACGGGGCAGCGCCCGCTCCGTGCGCGGCCGGGCGGGCCGTACGCCCAGCGCCGCCAGCACCCCCGCGGCCTTCGCGTGCGTCTCGGCGACCTCGCTCGCCGGGTCCGAGCCGCGCACGAGGGTCGCACCGACCGGCACGCGCAGCCGCCCGCTCGCGTCGATGTCGGCGGTGCGGATCAGGATGGGGGAGTCCAGGGTCTGGGCGCCGCCGGAGTCCCGACCGAGCAGGGCCAGCGCGCCGGCGTAGTAGCCGCGGCCCACACCGTCCCGTCCGAAGGGCTCGTACCGCTCGATGACCCGGCAGGCGTTCTGCACCGGCGACCCGGTGACGGTCGCCGCGAACATGGTCTCCCGCAGCACCTCCCGCACATCCAGCGAGGACCGCCCGCGCAGTTCGTACTCGGTGTGCGCGAGGTGCGCCATCTCCCTCAGCCGCGGCCCGACCACGACGCCGCCCATGTCGCCGACGGTGCACATCATCTTGAGCTCCTCGTCGACGACCATCGACAGCTCCTCGATCTCCTTGCCGTCGGAGAGGAAGCCGAGCAGGTGCTCGGGGGTGGGCCCCTCGGCCGGGTAGCGGTACGTCCCGCTGATCGGGTTCATGACGACGGTGCCGCCGGACATGCGGACGTGCACCTCGGGGCTGGCGCCGACCAGCGTGCGCCCGGAAGGCCCTTCGGGCCCCGTCTGGTTCCCGGTGTGCACGACGAACGTCCAGTACGCCCCCCGCTCGCCCTCCAGCAGCCGCCGGAACAGCGCCAGCGCGTCGGACCTGCCGAACCCGGGGATCCGGCCCTCGTACGTCCGCCGGATCACGAAGTTCGCGCCCTCGCCCGCACCGATCTCGTCGCGCAGCACCCGTCCGACGATCTCCGCGTACTCCTCGTCGCCGACGTCGAAGCCACCGCCCTCGACCCGGACCTCGTGCGCGGGCAGCTGCGCCAGCGCCTCGGCGAGCGGGATCGTGTACGACTCCTCCGGGGTCAGCACCGTCAGCGGGGTGCCGTCGTCACGGACGTCGAAGCCGCGCTCGCGGATCTGACGGAACGGGACCAGCGCCAGGCCCTCCTCGGGCAGCTCGGCCAGGCGCTCCCGCGTGCTCACCTGCCCGACGAGCAGCTCGACCAGATCGTGATCGTGTCCGGGGGCGCGGCGCCGGAGCAGGGCGAACGGGCGGGGATCGTGCAGCAGCTGTGCAAGGTCCATGGGGTTCCTCTTCCGTCGATGTCGGTCGATGTCGGTGAGGAACGACCCGGGTGCCGCACACACCGAAGGCCGCCCCTCGGGCGGCCTTCGCGAAGTGTGTGGGATACGCGCAGTCAGCGGGCCGCCGGAGAAGCGGTCCACCACCAGTTCTGGTTCTGGGTAGGGTGCGCGAACATGCCCGCACCCTACCGCACGCCGTCCGGGTCCGGGCCGCGTCCGGGCCGCCGGTCTCGTCCCCCGGACGCACCACACGCCGGTTTCCGGCGGGCGCGGGCGGTGGAAGGAGCGCGTCCGTCACCCGTGCCGGACCGAGGAGGACGACATTTCCGCACCACGATCGCCGCACGCGGCAGGGCGGGCCCGCCGGACCGGAGGGCGCGCCCTGCGCGCGCTCACCGCGCTGAGCGCCTGCGGGGCGCTCGGCGCCGGATCGCCGGCCGTCGCCCGCGTCGCGTCCGACGACGCCACGAAGACCGTCGCCTACCGCGGCCACACCTTCACCGTCCCCGCCGACTGGCCGGTCGTCGACCTCGGCCGGAACCCGACGGCCTGTGTCCGCTTCGACCGGCACGCCGTCTACCTCGGCACCCCCGGCGAACAGCAGAACTGCCCCGCCCACGTCACCGGCCGCACGGAGGCGCTCTGGGTGCAGCCGGCCACGGGGACGAAGGCATCCGTCATCGAGAACCGCACCGCGCACGTCTTCCGGGCGACGGCGGCCGCCGAACCGATCGCCGTCACGGCCCCCTACCGCGAGGACCGCGCCCGGATCGGGCGGATCCTGGACAGCGCCGGGCTGCCGGTCGCCGCCGCCCGCGCCGAGCAGCCCGGCACGACGCCGGCCGCCCCGGCCCTGCCCACCGACGCCATCGCCTACCGCGGCAAGGGTTTCGACACCTGTGCCGCGCCGAGCCGGGCGGCCATGGACGCCTGGAAGACCGCCTCGCCCTACGGCGCGATCGGCATCTACATCGGCGGTGTGAACCGCGGCTGCGCCCAGCCGAACCTGACCGCCGAGTGGGTGCGGACCCGGTACTCCAAAGGATGGCGTTTCTTCCCGCTGTACGTCGGCCCGCAGCCCTCCGGGTCCGCCGGCAGCTGCACCGGCGCCTGCTCGTCCATCGACGATCCCGCGCGACAGGGCAGGGCGGCCGCCGAGGACGCGGTCGCCGAGGCCGCCGCCCTCGGGCTCGGCAAGGGCTCGGTGCTCTACGACAACCTGGAGCAGTACACGCCCGGCGGCACCCTCACCACGCGGGTGCTCGGCTATCTCCGGGCCTGGACCGAGCGGCTGCACCAACTGGGCTACCGCTCCGGGGCGTACGGCAACGTCTCCTGCCTGGTCGCCGACCTCGTCGACAACGCCACGAAGACCACCCTGCCCGACGTGATCCACTTCGCCCGCTGGAACGACCGGGCCGTCACCACCGACACCGCCCTGCCGGGCACCTTGTGGGCCCACCGGCAGCGCGTGCACCAGTACGCGGGCGACAGGTCCGAGACCTACGGCGGGGTGAGGATCAGCGTCGACCGCAACCAGCTGGACGTCGGCACCGGCACGTGAGGGGCCACCCAGTGTCCGCGACGGTGCACGATCTGTCTCACTGGATGAGCAGATGAATGGACCGGCTGAGCGACCCCGTAGTGTTGAGAAGGTGACCGTGAACGCTAAGACCAGCGCGAGCGCTGGCAACACCTGGCGAAACCTGCCCGCGGCGCAGCAGCCCGAGTACCCCGACCCCGAGGCTCTGCGCGCAGTGATCGCGGACCTCGAGTCGTATCCGCCGCTCGTCTTCGCGGGCGAGTGCGACGAGCTGCGCGCCCGGATGGGAGCCGTCGCCAGGGGCGAGGCGTTCCTGCTCCAGGGCGGCGACTGCGCGGAAGCCTTCGACGCGGTGTCCGCCGACCACATCCGCAACAAGCTCAAGACCCTGCTCCAGATGGGCGCCGTGCTCACGTACGCCGCCTCGGTGCCGGTGGTGAAGGTCGGCCGGATCGCCGGCCAGTACTCCAAGCCGCGCTCCAAGCCGACCGAGACCCGCGACGGCGTGACGCTGCCGACCTACCGCGGCGACTCCGTCAACGGCTTCGACTTCACCGAAGAGGCCCGCGTCCCGGACCCCGAGCGGCTGAAGCGGATGTACCACGCCTCCGCCTCCACGCTGAACCTGGTGCGCGCCTTCACCACCGGCGGCTACGCCGACCTGCGCCAGGTGCACGCCTGGAACCAGGACTTCGTGAAGTCCTCCCCGTCCGGCCAGCGCTACGAGCAGCTCGCCCGGGAGATCGACAACGCGCTGAACTTCATGCGGGCCTGCGGCACCGACCCGGAGGAGTTCAAGACCGTCGAGTTCTACTCCTCGCACGAGGCGCTGCTGCTCGACTACGAGTCGGCGCTGACCAGGGTCGACTCGCGCACCGGACAGCTGTACGACGTCTCGGCGCACATGGTGTGGATCGGCGAGCGCACCCGTCAGCTGGACCACGCGCACATCGAGTTCGCCTCGAAGATCCGCAACCCGATCGGCATCAAGCTCGGCCCGACCACGGCGGCCGAGGAGGCGCTGCAGTACATCGAGCGCCTCGACCCGGACCGCGAGCCCGGCCGGCTGACCTTCATCGTGCGGATGGGCGCGGACAAGGTCCGCGACCGGCTGCCCGAGCTGGTCGAGAAGGTCACCGCCTCCGGTGCGACCGTGGCCTGGGTGACCGACCCGATGCACGGCAACACGTTCGAGGCCGCCTCCGGGCACAAGACCCGCCGCTTCGACGACGTGCTCGACGAGGTCAAGGGTTTCTTCGAGGTGCACAAGGCGCTCGGCACCCACCCGGGCGGCATCCACGTCGAGCTCACCGGTGACGACGTCACCGAGTGCGTGGGCGGCGGCGACGAGATCTTCGTCGACGACCTGCACCAGCGCTACGAGACGGCCTGCGACCCGCGGCTCAACCGCAGCCAGTCGCTGGACCTGGCCTTCCTGGTCGCGGAGATGTACCGC
>NZ_MUBM01000273.1 GCF_002154505.1 Streptomyces carpinensis
GCGCTTGCTGCCGTCCGGCGCGGTGTCGACCGTGTTCAGCCAGTCCGGCGCCGGGTCGCCGGCCTCGAACGAGGACGTGAACTCGGTCCCGGCGGTCGAGGTCCCGCCGCCCGGCAGGGCGACCGCCGCCCCCTGGGAACCCGCGGCCATGACGAAGGCGGCCGCGAAGACGACCGCCGGCGTCCATCTGTGCCGTGCTCTGCGTTGCATACGAGGGCACCCTCCCTGGTTCTCACAAAGCGCCGGACAACGTTGTCAAATTCGGCGCAAGGTCCAGTAGGGAGTCAAGTGACCAGTGGTGTCAAGGGCGTTGGGTGTGGCATTCGGGCGTGAAGTCCGGGATATTTCCCTCAAGGACGCCACAGGTGGCTCATATTTCCGCGAGGTCTCAACTCGGATAAGACCGACAGGGAACCTTGCGTTCGATCTTGCTCCGCCAGCCTGAAGTGGACTATACCTGTCGGCGTCCACGAAGCCGTTCGACCGATCGGAAGACGGACCCGGGGGGAGCCGGAAAGGTGGTTTGACGTGCGAAACGCGTCGGCCTCCTTGTTTTCCCAGCGATCCCGGTAGATGACGCACGAAGTACTTTCTGCACGACCCAGCTTGGCCTTACGCGGTGCCGGGGAGGATCCGGTTCACCGCCTGAGTCCTGGAGAAGGCGAGGACTTGCGCATGGGATCCACTTCCGCCGAGAACCACGGAGGCGTCGGCCGCCGCGACCTGATCAAGCGGTCCGCGGCCCTCGGCCTGATCTCCGTACCTGCGATGAGCTTCCTGTCCGCGTGCGCCAGTGGCGGCGGCGGTGGCGACGGCCAGGGCAAGGCCAAGGCGGGCAAGAAGACCGCGAAGAATCCGCTGGCGGTCAACGAGACCGCCAAGATGGAATTCGTCCTCTTCGACGGCGGCTTCGGCAAGGAGTACGCACAGGACGCCACCAAGATCTACCAGAAGGACTTCCCCAAGGCCACGGTGAAGTTCAGCGCCACGCAGAAGATCCAGTCCACGCTCCAGCCCCGGTTCAACCAGGGCAACCCGCCGGACCTCATCGACAACTCCGGCGCCGAGCAGATGGACATGGGCGTCCTCGTCGGCAAGAACCAGCTCTCCGACCTCACCCCGCTGCTGGACGCGCCGTCGTACGACGACCCGAACAAGAAGGTCCGCGACACGCTGCGGCCGGGCATCGTGGAGATGGGCCAGTTCGACGGCAAGCCGGTCTGGATCCTCTACTACGCCTACACGGTCTACGGCGTGTGGTACTCGCAGAAGGCCCTGGACTCGCTCGACGAGAAGTACCCCGAGACCTGGGACGAGATGCTCAAGGTCTGCGAGAAGGCCAAGAAGAAGGGCATCGCCGGCTGGACCTACGCCGGCAAGTACCCGTACTACATCCCCTTCTCGCTGTACCCGATGATCGCGAAGGTCGGTGGCCGCGAGGTCCTGGACGCCATCGACAACCTGGAGCCGAACGCCTGGAAGCACCCGGCGGTCAAGGCCTGTTTCGAGGCCTACTACGAGCTCTTCAAGAAGGGCTACATCCTCAAGGGCACCCCCGGCCTGGACCACATCCAGTCGCAGACCGCCTGGGCCAAGGGCAAGGCGCTGTTCATCCCGAACGGCTCCTGGGTCGAGAACGAGTCCGCGAACGTGATCCCGGCGGACTTCAACCTCGCGGTCTCCGCGCCCAGCGGCATCGACAGCTCCGACAAGATGCCGTTCGGCACCATCTGGGCCTCCGGCGGCGAGCCCTTCATCGTCCCCGCCAAGGCCGCGAACGCCGCGGGCGGCATGGAGCAGCTGCGCATCATGCTCAGCGAGGCGTCCTCCAAGAACTTCACCTCCAAGGTGAAGTCGCTGACCGCGTACAACGGCGGCACCACCGGCATCGAGCTGACCCCGGGCCTCAAGTCCGGCGTCGCGGCGCTGGAGAAGGCCGGCTCCAACGTGGTGAACCCCCGTCTGCAGGACTGGTACGTGCAGCTGCAGAAGGAGAAGATCGGTGTGGGTGGTCTCGGCGAGATGATGGCCGGGCGTCTCACCCCGGCGGAGGCCATCAAGAAGATCCAGGGCTTCGCCGACGAGGCTGCCAAGGACACGTCGATCAAGCACTACAAGCATCAGTGAGGGTTCGTCACCGGGGCCCGTGCGGCGGCCGGCCCGGCCGCCGCACGGGCCCCGGCGGCACCGTCCGCCCTTCAGATCGGGGTCGCTAGCAATGCAGCACGGCAAGTACCGGTTCATCGTGGGGTTCCTGGTGGTGCCCCTGGGGCTGTACGCGCTCTTCGTCGTCTGGCCGTTCATCCAGTCCATCTACTACTCGTTCACGGACTGGACGGGCCTGAGTCCCGACTTCAAGATGGTCGGCTTCGACAACTACAAGAGGATGTTCGACGACGAGATCTTCTGGAAGTCGTTGGAGCACAGTCTGCTGTTCGCCCTGGTGCTGCCGGTGGTGACGATCGGTCTGGCGCTGTTCTTCTCCTTCATGATCAACGTCGGCGGACGGCGCAGGAAAGGCGGACCGGTCATCACCGGCGTCCGCGGCTCCTCGTTCTACAAGATCGTCTACTTCTTCCCGCAGGTGCTGTCGATCGCCATCGTCGCCATTCTGTTCGCGTTCGCGTACAACCCGGACAGCGGCGCGATCAACTCCGTGCTGAGCGCGATCGGGCTCGACAGCGTCCAGCCGCTGTGGCTGGGCGACCCGAACCTCGCCCTGTGGTGCGTGATGGCCGTGCTGGTATGGTCGACGGTCGGCTTCTTCGTGGTCCTCTTCTCCGCCGGTATGGCCTCCATCCCGGCGGATCTGTACGAGGCCGCGCTGCTCGACGGCGCGAGCCGGTTCACCACCTTCTTCCGGATCACCCTGCCGCTGCTGTGGGACACCGTGCAGTCCGGCTGGGTCTACATGGGCATCCTCGCCCTCGGCGCGGAGTCGTTCGCGGTCGTACAGATCATGACGACCGGACCGGGCGGCCCCGACTACTCGACCACCGTCATGGTCCTGTACGTGTACCAGAAGGCGTTCCGTGACGGGCAGGCCGCCTACGCCACCACGATCGGCGTCGCCCTGCTGGTCGTCACGCTGGCCTTCGCGGCGATCGTGATGCGGCTGGGCCGGCGCGAGCGGCTGGAGTTCTGATCATGAAAACGACCGAGACCCCCGCCCCCGTTCCGGCCGAGTCCGGCGCCACCGTCGCCAAGGTCGGCGCACCGGCCGGCAAGGACACCCGCCAGAAGAAGGAGGGCGGTGTCCTCAACGTCTTCTCGCACGGCGTCCTGATCATCTGGGCGATCATGGTCGTCATGCCGCTGGCGTGGGCGGTGATGACGTCCTTCAAGACCGACGGCGCCATCTTCGGCTCGCCCTGGGCGCTGCCCGACAAGCTGCACTTCGACAACTGGGCGCGCGCGTGGAGCGACGCCCACATGAGCGACTACTTCCTCAACACCGTTCTGGTGGTGGGCGGTTCGCTCATCGGGACCCTGGTGCTCGGCTCGATGGCGGCGTACGTGCTGGCCCGGTTCGACTTCCCGGGCAACCGGTTCATCTACTACCTCTTCATCGGCGGCATGAGCTTCCCGATCATGCTGGCGCTGGTGCCGTTGTTCTACGTCGTGAACAACATGGGGCTGCTGAACACCATCCACGGGCTGATCCTGGTCTACATCGCCTACTCGCTGCCCTTCACGGTGTTCTTCCTGACGGCGTTCTTCCGGACCCTGCCGGCCTCGGTGGCGGAGGCCGCCTTCGTGGACGGCGCCTCGCACACCCGGACGTTCTTCCAGATCATGCTGCCGATGGCCAAGCCCGGCCTGATCAGCGTGGGGATCTTCAACTTCCTGGGGCAGTGGAACCAGTACATGCTGCCGACGGTGCTCAACACCGACCCGGACAAGCACGTGCTCACCCAGGGCCTGGTCCAGCTGGCCGTCAGCCAGGGCTACAAGGGCGACTGGTCCGGCCTCTTCGCGGGTCTGGTGATGGCGATGCTGCCGGTCCTGGCGGCGTACATCATCTTCCAGCGCCAGGTGGTGCAGGGCCTGACGGCGGGCGCCCTGAAGTAGCCGCCAGGGCTCTCACGGGCCCGTCAGCGCCCGCTCGCGCCCTTCCACGGCGAAAGCCGCCCCCGGCCACCGGGGGCGGCTTCGGCATGCCCTGCCGCGACGCCCGGCGGGCCGCTGCGCGGCGCCGCGGCACGCCTCCATAGGTGTGTCCAAGGACCCGGAAACGGTTCAACCTCTTGACGGGAGGCAACCCGAACGGCTCATCTTAGAGTTCACTTGTTGGATAGACGGGGCCTCACCGGAGCGGCCCCGCGCTCAGGAGGTCGTCGTGGAGACTCCAGGGTCGCAGTCATCGCTGCACCGAGCCAACCTGGAGCGGGTCGTACGTGCCGTGCGTCTTGCCGGATCCCTCACGCAGGCGGAGATCGCGCGGACCACGGGTCTGTCCGCGGCGACCGTCTCCAACATCGTGCGTGAGCTGAAGGACGGCGGAACGGTCCAGGTCACACCCACGTCCGCGGGCGGGCGCCGGGCCCGCAGCGTGTCCCTGAGCGGGGATGCCGGCATCGTGATCGGCGTCGACTTCGGGCACGCGCATTTGCGGGTCGCGATCGGGAATCTCGCCCACCAGGTGCTCGCCGAGGAGTCCGAGCCGCTGGACGTGGACGCCTCCTGGGTGCAGGGCTTCGACCGGGCGGAAGAGCTGGTCAACCGCCTGATCGCGGCCACTGGGGTCGACCGGTCCAAGATCGCCGGCGTGGGGCTGGGCGTGCCCGGTCCGATCGACGTGGAGTCCGGCACACTGGGCTCCACGGCGATCCTGCCCGGCTGGGGTGGCATCAAGCCCGCCGAGGAGCTGCGGGGGCGGCTCGGCGTGCCGGTGCACGTGGACAACGACGCCAACCTCGGTGCCCTGGGCGAACTGGTGTGGGGCAGCGGGCGCGGGGTGCGCGACCTGGCCTACATCAAGATCGCCAGCGGCGTCGGCGCCGGTCTGGTCATCAACGGGAAGATCTACCGCGGCCCCGGCGGCACAGCGGGCGAAATCGGGCATATTACTCTGGACGAATCCGGCCCGGTCTGCCGCTGCGGAAACCGGGGCTGCCTGGAGACCTTCACCGCCGCTCGGTACGTCCTCCCGCTGCTCCAGCCCAGTCATGGGATCGACCTGACCATGGAGGGCGTCGTACGGCTGGCGCGGGACGGCGACCCGGGGTGCCGTCGCGTGATCGCCGACGTCGGCCGTCACGTCGGCAGTGGGGTGGCCAATCTCTGCAATCTGCTCAACCCGAGCCGGGTGGTCCTCGGCGGTGATCTCGCGGAGGCCGGCGAGCTGGTTCTCGGGCCGATCAGGGAGTCCGTCGGGCGGTACGCCATCCCCAGCGCCGCGCGTCAACTCTCCATTCTTCCGGGGGCACTTGGCGGCCGTGCGGAGGTGCTGGGGGCGCTCGCCCTGGCGCTCAGCGAGATGGGCGATTCCACCCTTTTGGATGGGAGTGTGTCCGGTTCGCTGTCCATGGCCACCCCTGCCTTCACTTAGAGAACGGATGGCACCGTTGCCATCTCGTTAAGGATTTACTTCTTGACGTCGCACGCGTGGCCGAGTTGACTTCCAGCCACCTCGGCCGCAACGACGCGGCCTCGTCAGGGAGGTTTGAAGAAGTGAACACGCGTATGCGTCGTGCGGCCTTCGCCGTTGCTGCTGGTGCCATGGCCGTCTCGCTCGCCGCCTGTGGCAGCGCCAAGGAGTCCAGCAGCAAGGGCGACACCGGGAAACCGAGCGCCAGCAAGGGTGACGCCCTCACTGTCGGTCTGCTCCTGCCGGAGAACCAGACGGCCCGCTACGAGAAGTTCGACAAGCCGATCATCGAACAGCAGATCTCGAAGCTGACGAACGGCAAGGGCAAGGTCGAGTACCTCAACGCCAAGCAGGACGCGACCCTCCAGTCGCAGCAGATCGACACGATGATCACCAAGAAGGTCGACGTGCTGATCCTTGACGCGGTCGACTACAAGGCCGTCGCCCAGGGTGTCAAGAAGGCCAAGGACGCCGGCATCCCGGTCGTTGCGTACGACCGCCTTGCCGAGGGCCCGATCTCCGCCTACACGTCGTTCGACAACGAGGAGGTCGGCAAGACGCAGGGTCAGGCCCTGCTGAAGGCCCTGGGCTCCAAGGCCAAGTCCGGCAAGATCGTCATGATGAACGGCTCCGTGACCGACCCGAACGCCGCGCAGTTCAAGAAGGGCGCCCACGAGGTGCTCGACGGCAAGGTGAACGTCGGCAAGGAGTACGACACCAAGGAGTGGAAGCCGGAGAACGCCAACGCCAACATGGAGGGCGCCATCTCCGCCCTTGGCAAGGACAAGATCGTCGGCGTCTACTCCGCGAACGACGGCATGGCGGGCGGCATCATCACCGCGCTCAAGAGCGCGGGCCTGAAGAAGCTTCCCCCGGTCACCGGCCAGGACGCCGAACTCGCGGGCGTGCAGCGCATCGTGGCGGGCGAGCAGTACATGAGCGTCTTCAAGTCGTACCCGCAGGAGGCCGAGACCGTCGCCAAGATGGCCGTCTCCATCGCCAAGACCGGCAAGGTCGACAGCTCGCTCGGCGCCAGCACCGTCGACAGCGGCACCGAGAAGGGCATCCCGGCGGTCATCGTCCCGGTCGTCTCGCTGACGAAGGACAATATCCAGGACACGGTGATCAAGCAGGGCTACTACACGCTCGGCGACATCTGCACGGCCAAGTACAAGGCCGCCTGCGACAAGATCGGCCTGAAGTAACACCCGCGGGGGGTCGCCCCCGCGGCGGCCCTATAGGCCTGCACGGGAGATGCGCCCACCGTTCGCACGACCCGTGTCAGCACGTCCGGCGCCCCGCCGCCGACAGCCCCGCAGCACAACGGCGGGGCGCCGGACGGAACGCACCCCTCACTCTTATGTTCAACCTCCCGCCGGGGTCAGGCTCAGGCGGCGAAGGAGATGGTTCACGTGTCCGCTACGCCCGTGCTGGCGTTGCGCGGGGTCTCCAAGCGATTCGGTGCCGTCCAGGCGCTCACCGACGTAGAGCTTGAGGTCCACGCCGGAGAGGTGGTCGCCCTCGTCGGCGACAACGGCGCCGGCAAGTCCACCCTTGTCAAGACGATCGCGGGCGTGCATCCCATCGATGACGGTGTCATCGAGTGGGAGGGTAGCCCCGTCACGGTCAACCGGCCGCACGACGCCCAGAACCTGGGCATCGCGACGGTCTACCAGGACCTCGCCCTGTGCGACAACATCGACGTCGTCGGCAACCTGTACCTCGGTCGTGAGATCAAGCGCCGCGGTGTCCTGGACGAGGTCGAGATGGAGCGCCGCTCGCGCGAGCTGCTCCAGACCCTGTCCATCCGCATCCCCAGCGTGCGCATCCCGATCGCGTCGCTCTCCGGCGGTCAGCGTCAGGTCGTGGCCATCGCCCGTTCCATGCTCGGCGAGCCCAAGCTCGTCATCCTGGACGAGCCGACGGCCGCCCTCGGTGTCGAGCAGACCGCCCAGGTCCTCGACCTCGTCGAGCGGCTGCGTGAGCGCGGCCTCGCGGTCATCCTCATCAGCCACAACATGGCCGACGTCAAGGCCGTCGCCGACAAGGTTGCCGTGCTCCGCCTCGGCCGGAACAACGGCGTCTTCGAGGTCAGGACCACCTCGCAGGAGGAGATCATCTCTGCCATCACCGGCGCCACGGACAACGCCGTGACCCGTCGTGCGGCGCGCACCAACGCGGAGGCTCGGAAGTGAGCATCGACAAGTCCCAGGCCGCGTCCGTCGAGGGAACCGTGGACGCGCCCGCCGCCGCGGCCGACGCCGCCCCCGCCGTCGACCCCCGCCTCCTCGTGCGCGAGCAGGGTTTCGCGGGGTACGTCGTCGAGTTCAAGCGCAAGATGCGCGCCGGCGACCTCGGCGCCATGCCGGTCGTGGTCGGCCTCATCATCATCTGCGCGATCTTCCAGAGCCTCAACTCGGCCTTCCTCGGCGCGGAGAACCTCAACAACATCTTCGTCGCCATGGTGGCGACGGGCATGATGTCGGTGGGCATCATCTTCGTGCTGCTGCTCGGAGAGATCGACCTCTCCGTCGGTTCCGTCTCCGGTGTGTCGTCGGCGATCACTGCCGTGATGAGCGTCACCCACGGCATCAACGAGTGGCTCGCCGTGCTCGCCGCCCTCGCGGCCGGCGCGGTCATCGGTGCCCTGCACGGCTTCTTCTTCGCCCGCATCGGCGCTCCCGCTTTCGCGGTGACCCTGGCCGGTCTGCTCTTCTGGAACGGCTTCATGCTCCAGATCCTGGGGTCGAACGGCACGATCAACATCGACGGCGAGGGCGTGGTCGGCAAGCTCACCACGTACTACTTCTCGGACGTGGCCGCCGCCTACCTCCTGGCCGTCGTCGCGGTCGCTGGATACTTCCTGTCGGCCTTCCTCGGCAACCGCCGCCGCGCCGCCGCGGGCATCCCGTCCCGCCCGCTCAGCGACATCGTGCTGCGCACCGTGCTGCTCGCGGTCGCCGCGTTCGCCGTCGCGATCATGTTCAACCAGTACAAGGGCCTGCCGCTGGCGGTGCTGCTCTTCGCGATCGTCCTGGTCGGCAGTGACTTCGTGCTGCGCCGCACCGCGTACGGCCGCAAGGTCTTCGCGCTCGGTGGCAGCGTCGAGGCCTCCCGCCGCGCCGGCATCAACGTCACCGCGGTGCGGGTCTCGGTCTTCGCCATCGCGGGCTGCTTCGCCTCGGTCGGCGGTCTGTTCTGGGCCTCCAAGATCGCGGCCGCCAACCAGAGCGCCGGCTCCGGCGACCTGCTGATGAACGTCATCGCTGCGGCCGTCATCGGCGGCACCAGCCTCTTCGGTGGCCGGGGCCGCACCTGGAACGCGCTGCTCGGTGTCCTCGTGATCACGTCGATCCAGTACGGCCTTGCCCTCCAGGGCATCGCCACCCCGATCCAGTACATGATCACCGGTGGGGTGCTCCTCGCCACGGTCGTCATCGACTCGATCACCCGCAAGACGCAGAAGACGGCCGGCCGCGCCTGACCGCGGCCGACCGGCCGACTGGCCCGGCCGGCCGGACATCCGACCGGCCGACCGGCCGACCACAGGGCTGTGCCCGGCATCGACGGCGGTGCCGGGCACAGTTGTGCCCCGGGTGTTCCCCCGGGGTACAGCCGTTCGGGCTACGACCCACCGCCCGGGCACCGGCCGCTCAGGCGGAACATTAGACTCGTCGAGCCCGGCGAAAGCTCGATCAGCTCTACTGCAAGGAGGCACGGGTGCCGCTGCTGACCCGCATCACGGGACCGCGCGATCTGGACCGGCTCAGCCTGGAGGAGCTGGATCAGCTGGCAGAGGAGATCCGGACCTTTCTCGTCGAAGCGGTCTCCAAGACCGGCGGCCACCTCGGCCCCAACCTCGGTGTGGTGGAGCTGACCATCGCCCTGCACCGTGTCTTCCACTCGCCGAAGGACAAGGTGCTGTGGGACACCGGCCACCAGTCCTACGTGCACAAGCTGCTCACCGGCCGGCAGGACTTCTCGAGGCTGAAGATGAAGGGCGGCCTGTCCGGCTACCCCTCCCAGGCGGAGTCCGAGCACGACGTCATCGAGAACAGCCACGCCTCCACCGTCCTCGGCTGGGCCGACGGCATCGCCAAGGCCAACCAGATCCTCGAGCGCGACAGCCACGTCGTCGCGGTCATCGGCGACGGCGCGCTGACCGGCGGCATGGCCTGGGAGGCGCTCAACAACATCGCGGCCGCCAAGGACCGCCCGCTCGTCATCGTCGTCAACGACAACGAGCGCTCCTACGCGCCGACCATCGGCGGCCTCGCCAACCACCTCGCGACCCTGCGCACCACCGACGGCTACGAGCGCTTCCTCGCCCGCACCCGGGAGGTGCTGGAGCGCACCCCGGTCGTCGGCAGGCCCCTGTACGAGACTCTGCACGGCGCCAAGAAGGGCCTGAAGGACTTCATCGCCCCGCAGGGCATGTTCGAGGACCTGGGCCTGAAGTACGTCGGCCCGATCGACGGCCACGACATCGAGGCCCTGGAGTCGGCGCTCACCCGCGCCAAGCGCTTCGGCGGCCCGGTCATCGTGCACTGCCTCACCGAGAAGGGCCGCGGCTACCAGCCCGCCCTCCAGGACGAGGCCGACCGCTTCCACGCCGTCGGCAAGATCCACCCCGACACGGGCCTGCCGATCGCCACCTCCGGCGCCGACTGGACGTCCGTCTTCGGCGACGAGATGGTCAGGCTCGGCAAGGAGCGCAAGGACGTCGTCGCGATCACCGCGGCCATGCTCCAGCCGGTGGGCCTGGACAAGTTCGCCAAGGCATTCCCCGACCGGGTCTACGACGTCGGCATCGCCGAGCAGCACGGCGCGGTCTCCGCGGCCGGCCTCGCCCACGGTGGACTCCACCCCGTCTTCGCCGTCTACGCCACCTTCCTCAACCGCGCCTTCGACCAGGTCCTGATGGACGTGGCGCTGCACAAGTGCGGGGTCACCTTCGTCCTGGACCGGGCCGGCGTCACCGGCACCGACGGCGCCTCCCACAACGGCATGTGGGACATGTCCATCCTCCAGGTCGTCCCCGGCCTGCGTCTGGCCGCCCCGCGGGACGCCGACCAGGTCCGCGCCCAGCTGCGCGAGGCCGTCCAGGTCGACGACGCGCCGACCGTGGTCCGCTTCTCCAAGGGCGCCGTCGGCCCCGCCGTGCCCGCCGTGGGCCGCGTCGGCGGCATGGACGTCCTGCGCGAGCCGGGCACCGACACCCCGGACGTCCTGCTGGTCTCCGTCGGGGCGCTCGCCCCGATGTGCCTGGAGATCGCCACACTCCTGGACAAGCAGGGCATCTCCACCACCGTCGTCGACCCCCGCTGGGTCAAGCCCGTCGACGAGGCCATGGCCCCGCTCGCCGAACGGCACCGCGTGGTCGTCACCGTCGAGGACAACTCCCGCGTGGGCGGGGTCGGCTCCACGATCGCCCAGGCGCTGCGGGACGCGGGTGTCGACGTTCCGCTGCGTGACTTCGGCATCCCGCCGCGCTTCCTCGACCACGCCTCGCGTGCCGAGGTGATGGCGGAGATCGGCCTGACCGCGCCCGACATCGCCCGCCAGGTCACCGGCCTCGTCTCCCGGCTCGACGGCCGGTTCGAGCGCACGGCCGCCGAGGTGGACTCGGCGGTGCAGCCCGCCCGCGACTAGAGCCTCCGGCACGGCACGGAGCCTCGCTCCGGGCCCTCGGCACGGGCACGGAGCCCCGCTCCGGCCGATGCCGCATGGATCCCGAAATGAGCCGGTTCCGTCACCTCCTACGGGTGGCGGAACCGGCTCACGTGCGTGAACCTGCCAGTGCCGGGGCATACGCACCCCCGGCCCTCTCGATCATGTCGAGCCATGTCGAGGACGACAAGCGTGGGAGGTACGCGTGAGCAACACGCTGTTCCGGACGAAGAACGTCGAACAGTCGATCCAGGACACCGAGGAACCCGAGCACGCGCTGCGAAAATCCCTGTCCGCGCTCGACCTGACCGTCTTCGGCGTCGGCGTCATCATCGGCACCGGCATCTTCGTCCTCACCGGCACGGCCGCCAAGAACACCGCCGGCCCCGCAGTGTCCCTCTCCTTCGTCGTCGCCGGTGTCGTCTGCGCGCTCGCCGCCCTCTGCTACGCCGAGTTCGCCTCCACGGTCCCCGTGGCCGGATCGGCGTACACCTTCTCCTACGCCTCCCTCGGCGAGTTCCCCGCCTGGATCATCGGCTGGGACCTGGTGCTGGAGCTGGCGCTGGGCACGGCGGTGGTCGCCGTCGGCTGGTCCGGTTACATCCACTCGCTGCTCGACAACGCGGGCTGGCACCTGCCCGCGGCGCTCAGCGGCCGGGACGCCGCCAGCGGCTTCGGCTTCGACATCCTGGCCGCCCTGCTCGTCCTGGTCCTCACTGCCATCCTCGTCCTCGGGATGAAACTGTCCGCGCGGGTCACCTCCGTGGTCGTCGCCGTCAAGGTGGCGGTCGTCCTCGTCGTGATCATCGCCGGTGCCTTCTTCATCCACAGCGGCAACTACGAGCCGTTCGTCCCCAAGGCGCAGCCGGTGCCGGCGGGCGGCAACCTCAAGGCGCCGCTCATCCAGCTGATGTTCGGCTGGGCGCCGTCCAATTTCGGCGTCATGGGCATCTTCACCGCCGCGTCCGTCGTCTTCTTCGCCTTCATCGGCTTCGACGTCGTGGCCACCGCGGCCGAGGAGACCCGCAACCCGCAGCGCGACGTCCCGCGCGGCATCATCGGCTCGCTCATCATCTGCACGGCGCTGTACGTCGCCGTGTCGATCGTCGTCACCGGCATGCAGAAATACAGCTCACTGTCCGTGGACGCCCCGCTCGCCGACGCCTTCAAGGCCACCGGGCACCCGTGGTTCGCCGGTCTGATCAGCTTCGGCGCCGCCGTGGGCCTGACCACGGTGTGCATGATCCTTCTCCTGGGGCAGGCCCGGGTCTTCTTCGCCATGAGCCGTGACGGCCTGCTGCCGCGGTTCTTCTCCCACACCCACCCGCGCTTCAGGACCCCCTACCGGCCGACGATCCTGCTCGGCGTGGTCATCGCCGTCGTGGCCGGTTTCACCAGCCTCAGCGAGCTGGCGGAGCTGGTGAACATCGGCACGCTGTTCGCCTTCATCGTCGTCGCGATCAGCGTGGTCATCCTCCGCAGGACCCGCCCCGACCTGCCCCGCGCCTTCCGCACCCCGCTGGTGCCGGTCGTCCCGATCCTGTCGGTGCTGGCCTCCCTGTGGCTGATGCTGAACCTGCCCGCCGAGACCTGGCTGCGGTTCGCCATCTGGATGGCGATCGGCTTCGTCGTGTACTTCTTCTACGGCCGCACCCACAGCCGCCTCGCCCTGCGCGAGTCCACCGCACCCACCAGGACACCGGGCACGGACGCCGGCACGCCGTGACCGTCCGGCCCCGGGGTCACCGGGCGGTCAGCCGCGCACCGACCGCGGTCCGGTGACCTCGGCGCCCAACTCGCCCACCCGGTGGCGCAGTTCCCGGTCGGCCGTGACGACCAGGACGGGGCGGCCGCCGGCCCGCTCGACCAGTTCGACGATGCGGTCGTCGCCGCTGCCGGAGGCGGCCTCGACGCGTACGCCCGGCACCGTGCTCACTCCGCGCGCCGCGCCCTCGACGACCAGGACGATCTCGGCCCGGTCGGCGAGCTGCGGCACGCCGTGCTCCGCCAGCCGGTCCCGCAGGCGCTCCGCGGCCCCCCTGCGGTCCCGCCACCAGCCGTCGGGCACCGACCCGACGACGTTCGCACCGTCGACGATCACGAGCAGGGCAGGGGTCTCGTCCATGGATTCAGGGTCGCACGGGGCGCGGAGCGCACAGGGCCGGGCCGAGGGCTTTCTCCGGCCCGCCTAGGTTGAGCGCGTGAACGGCGACTGGCCCCGCTGCGGCCGCGACGGCCGGCTCAGTGTCCACCTGCCCTCGGACGACGCCGTACGGTGCCGGGCCGAGCGGTGGCCCGACGGTCCCTGGGACGCGCCACGGCGGGTGGGCGGCGACCAGAAGCTGTACCCGGCGCTCGCCGTCGGGCAGGGCACCGACCGCTACGCGCACCTGGTCTCCTGGCGGCCCACCGGCAAAGGCGAGTCCGGCCTCGTGCACTCCACCCAGTTCCGCCCCCGGCTCTCGGCCCTGGACTTCAGGCCCGTCGGGCATCCGGACAACAGGCGGGTGGGCGGCGACCAGAAGCTGTACCCGGCGCTCGCCGTCGGGCAGGGCACCGACCGCTACGCGCACCTGGTCTCCGGGCGGCCCACCGGCAAAGGCGAGTCCGGCCTCGTGCACTCCACCCAGTTCCGCCCCCGGCTCTCGGCCCTGGACTTCAGGCCCGTCGGGCATCCGGACAACAAGGGCCACCGCACCGGCGCCCCCGCCGGCGCGGTCGACACGGCCGGGCGTACCCACCTCTTCGTCCGGAACCGGGGCGGCGGCGTGAGCATGGTGGCCCAGAAGGAGAAGGGCGGCTGGACGGCCTGGTGCGACCTGAAGGGCCGTGAGGTCCAGGACGGCCTGGCGGCCGTCACGGGCGAGTCCGGCCGCGTGGAGCTGTACGCGGCCGTCCCCGGCGGCCTGCTGCACTGGCGCCAGGGGGAGTCCGGCGGCCGGCCGGTCCTGGAGGAGGCGCTGAAGGCCGCCGTCCGCCCGGGCACCCTGTACGCCTGGCCACCTCGCGGAATTGCACCACCGTGTTCCACACCGGCGACTCGGGCGGCCTGTGCGCCTGGCGGCCGGGCGGCGAACCGGTCGCCCTGCTCGCCTCCGCCGGCCCCGGCCCGGTCGTCGCCGCGCGCTGCGAACTGGACGGCTGCGACTGCAGGTTGCTGGTGCGGCGCTCGCTCGGCGGCCGAGTGGCCTTCGCCGCCTGTCCCACCGAGGAGGAGTCGGCGGGCGCCTGGTGGACCTGGACCGAGTCGGGGCCCGGGCTTCCGGAGGACGCCGAGGCTCCTCATCGCGGCGACGCTGTCCCCGTCCACCGGCCGGCTCCTGCTCACCTCCCGCAAGGACGAGCCCGGGCCGGCGCTCCAGGCGTGGCGGGAGGTGTGAGCGGGGGCCGGGAACGGGGCAGGAGTCAGCGTCTTCCCGGGGGTGTTCCCCGGCTCAGGAACTGCCGCCCTTGGCCGGGGACTTCTTCGCGGACTCGGGGATCGGGGAGTCGCTGCGGATGGCCTTCCACAGCTCCGACGCCTGCGGCTCCGCGGCCACCACGCGGTTGGGGTCGATCTTGTCGTACGCCACCGGCAGCATGATCGTCTCCATCGTCGAGGGATCGACACCGTTCAAGCTGCGCCCGAACTCCGCCAGCTTGGTGAGCGAGGCGAGGTCGGAGTCGGTGGTGAGGGACGCGGTGAGCTTGTCGGCGATCTTGTAGGTCTTGGTGGGGCTGCCCAGCAGGTCCTGCTTCTTGATCTCGCTCAGCAGGGCCAGCATGAACTTCTGCTGGAGGCCGATGCGCCCGAGGTCGCTGCCGTCGCCTATGCCGTGCCGGGTGCGGACGAACTGCAGCGCCTGCGTGCCGTTGAGCCGGTGGGTGCCGGCCGGCATGTGCAGGCCGCTGGACTTGTCGTCGATGTCCTGGTCGGTGGTGACGGTCACGCCGCCGATCGCGTCCACCAGCCCCTTGAAACCGGCGAAGTCTATCTCGACGTAGTGGTCCATCCGGACGCCGGAGATCTGCTCCACGGTCTTGACCACGCAGGCCGGGCCGACCTGGGAGTAGATGGAGTTGAACATCACACGCTTCGCCGAGGGCACCTTGGTACCGTCGGACTTCGTGCACTCGGGCCGGGTGACCAGGGTGTCGCGCGGGATGCTGATGCCGACGGCCTTGGTGCGGCCCTCGGGTATGTGCATCACCAGCGCGGTGTCGGAGCGGGCGCCGGAGACGTGGCCGGCGTCCAGCGCGGCGTTCGCGCCGGCTCGCGAGTCGGAGCCCAGGATCAGTATGTTCTGGCCGGAGGTGGGCAGCTTCTGGGGCCGGTCGTCGCCGATGGCCTTGTCGATGTCGACGCCCTTGATGTTGCCGTTCAGATCGCTGTACAGCCAGTACGCGGTGCCGCCGGCGGCCAGGACGAGCACGCCCAGGGCGATCAGGATGTTCCTGCCCCGGTGGCGGCCCTTGGCGCGGCCTCGGTCCCGTCCTCGACCGCCGTGGCGCCGGGGCGGCGTGTCGGAGTCGTTGTGCTGAGGGGTCGAGACATGGCTCATCCTGATCCGAGTCCTCGTCGGTCGTGGCCCCGAAGGGCGGTGGCGTGAGTGGCGTGAGGACTCGGGTGGGGGGAGAGCCGGTCCGCGTGTTGCCCGATCGATACCGCACTATAGGCAGAGCGACGACTGATCCTGTACGAAAAGCGACGCATTTGTAAACATCCGGCCAGCAAATAGTATGCGGGTCGCGAGCATGTCGGATCACGGGCGGGGAAGGGCGTAGCAGGACCATGGGGGTCGGTACCGCGCGTGACCACGGGCGACGAGAGCAGCGAGGCGGGGGCGTGGCCCCCGGCCCGGCCGAGGGCCGGTTTTCCGACGTACGGTCAGGTCCCTGGCTGCTGCCGGGACACGACGGCCGGCTCCTCGTCTACGCCCTCGTCGACCAGACCGTACTGCGCTGGACCGAGGCGGGCCCCGGCGGCCCCGACTGGCTCGGCCCGGACGCCCTGCCCGCGCCGGACGTCACCCGGCTCGTCGTCGCCCAGGGCGGCAACCGCTACGCCCATCTCCTGGGCCGCCGGGTGCGCGAGGGCCGCGGCGGCCGTCTCGCCGTCGACTTCGTCTACGCGATCCAGTACCAGGCGGGCCGGCCGATGAGCGAGTGGACGTCGGTCGGCAGCCCGCAGACCAAGCAGTCCCCGAGCGAGCGGACCGGACTGCCGGCCGCCGCGGTGAACACGGCGGGCATCCTGTACGTCTTCGCGCCGACCGCCGACGGCCGTGTCGTCCTGCGGCGCGAGGACGCCAAGGGACGCTGGGAGCCGTGGCTGGACCTGAAGGTGACCGCCGCACTGGACACCCCGGCGGCGGTGGCCACCTCCGCCGGCCACGTGGAACTCCTCGTCCCGGGCCGCACCGGAGCCCTGACGTGGTATCAGCGCAAACCGGGCGCGGCCCTGGAGCGCGGCCACGACCTGTCGGTGGCCGCGCTGCCCGGCTCTGTCACCGGACTGGAGACCTCGCCGGGCCGGGTCACGTGGTACCTCACGGACATGCACAACGGCGGCATCGTCGCGGTACGCGCCGGGGAGTGGCCGATCCCGCTGGGCGGCGATCCGGGCGACGGACGCCACGCGGCCCTCGCGACCGTCCTGGACGGACACCCGTGCACGGTGCTCGCGCACCGCGACGCCGAAGGCCGGGCCGTGCTGGGCGTCTGCCCCGCCGAGGACGAGCGCAACGGGGTGTGGTGGAGCGACGCGGGCACCGCCTGCGTGGGCGATCCCGTGCTCGCCCGGGACGCCCGGGGCCGGGTCGTCGCACTGGCCGTGACACCGGACGGTGACCTGGTCCTGTCCCGTCAGACGGACGCCCCGGGACTGGTGCTCGGCGACTGGATCCGCATATGACCGCGCCGGCCGCCTCGCGCACCGCGCCGGCGTCCGGACCGGGCACCCCGCTCGGCACGAAGCCGCGCACCGAGCCGGGAACCGCACCGGGCACCACGTCGGAAAGCGCCGGCGCGCCGAGGGGAGTGAGGGCATGACTCGCAGGTCCGTACGCGGTGCGGGAGCCGCTGTCGCCGACTCCGCGGGGGAGGGGGCCGAGCTGGTCGCCGTGGTCGTCCCCGAACCCCGGGACGCGGTGCCGCTCGTCGCCCTGCAGCCCTCCGGCGCCGAGGTCGTCGTCGTCTGCCTGCGGGCCGGCGCGAAGGGGGACCGGGCGGCGCTCGACGACGCCCTCGCCACGGCCGCCGACCGCGGTTGCCGGGTCGCCGGCGGCGCCAGGGTGCTCGGAGCGGACGGCTCCGAGGTGGCCGCCGCCCTTCTCGACGAGCTGCGGGACCTCGAGCCGGACCGGGTGCACACGCTGGACCCGGATCCGGTCCACGTCGGCTTCGACCAGGCGAGCGGCATGCCGTCGTACGACGTTCCGTCCGCCCACGCCGAGACCGCCGCCGAGGCGCTCGCCGCCGCCCGGGCCCTCCAGCGCGAAACCGGTCGGCCGGTGTCCGTCGACTGCCATCGGGCGGGCTCCGACCCGCAGTTCGGCGCCGTCGCCGGCCGCCGGTACCCCGTGTCCGGCAGCTGGTTGTCGGCGGGCTTCGACGGACGCCTGACCGCCTTCCTGCCCACGGCCGCGGGCCTGGTGCGCCGGTTCCAGCGGGTGCCGGGCGGCGGGTGGAGCGGCCCGGAGCTCGTGGAGGGCGGCGGGCTGGCCCCCGGCCTGCTCGTGGTGCCCGATCCGGCCGGGCTCCCGCACCTGTTCGCCCTGCGCAGGACCCCCCGGGGCGACGGCGGCGTGGACGTGGAGATAGTCCATGCCGCCCAGTACCGCACCAGTGAGCCGCCGACCCCATGGCAGTCGCTGGGCGGTCCCAACGCGGGCGACTGGCGCCGGGGACGCGGAGTCGGCTTCCCCGCCGCCGCGTTCGACGCCGCGGGCAATCTCTTCGTCTTCGCCCGCAACTTCGGGCACAGCATCAGCTACCTCTGCCGGGCCGCCGACGGCACGGTCACGCCGTGGCGGCACCTGGGCGGCACCCGGGTCGCCGACGAACTCGTCGCCGTGTCCACCCCGTACGGCGGGGTCGAGGTGTACGGGCGGATGCGCGACCAGGCGGGCGTGGTGCGCTGGTACCCGGGTCCGGACGGTCAGTGGGCCGAGGATCCGCGGCCGCCGTTCGTTCCCCGCCCGGGCACCCTGGCGCCGGCCGCCGAGCCGGGAGCCGTCCTCTTCCGGGACCTGCGTACCAACGAGGCCTGCGTCTGGGTTCCCGGCACGCCCCGGCCCTGCCCGCTCGGCGAGGCCGACGGGACGGGCCCGGTGACCGGGGTGCCGGGGGTGGAGCTGGACGGCTGGCCGTACACCGTGCTGCTGCGCCAGGGACCGGACGGGCGCTGCGCGATGGGCGCCCACCCCGAGGGGCGCCCCGACACGGGTGTGTGGTGGCAGGACCTGGCGATGGCCTCCTACGGCCCGCCGGCCGCGGCGCTCAGCCGCAGGGGGCTGCTCGCGGTCGCGGCCGGAGCTCCGGGCGGACGGCTGCTGGTGGCCGAGCGCCGGGGCCCGGACGGGCTGGACCTCACCGCGCCGCGACTGGTCTGACCGGTCGTGAGCTGTCCAAAGGGTGAGCAAAAATAGCGAAAAGTGAAACTCGCAAAAGGTTGTACGGAAAATTTGTGATCAAAGTCGCTGTTAGTTGCCAGTAAATGTCCGTCGACACCTAGTTGAAGCGTTGTTAAAGTTCAGGCCGCTCATGTGTTGGTCCTGTGAACCCGGTCAGGCCCCGTGAGCTCCCTGGGGCGCGCACACGCTGCCACAGGGCACTCTGTCCTGTCTGGTGTGTGTCTGAGGGGTTATGGCCAAGCTGTCGCTGCGGGCTGTCCAGAAACTGACCTGCAAGAAGCGCGATGCCTGGTGGACTGTCTTCCTGGTGGACCCCGTGGCGACCAGGATCCTCATCGTGGTGGCCCGCTTCCGGTTCATCACGCCCAACCGGGTCACCTGGGCCGCCCTGTTCATCGGTCTGGGCTCGGCAGGCTTCTTCCTGAAGGGCGATCAGCAGTCGCTGCTCATCGGCGCGGTGCTGTACCACCTGAGCTTCATCCTCGACTGCATCGACGGCAAGCTCGCCCGGCTCAAGGGCAACGGCACGGTCTTCGGCGGCTGGCTGGACTACGTCTTCGACCGCATCCGCGTGCTGTTCTGCGCCCTGGCCCTGATGGGCGGTCAGTTCCTGCGCACCGAGGACGAGCGCTACCTCCTGGCCGCTCTCGGCGTCGTCTTCCTCGACATGCTGCGCTACGTCGACGCGCTGCAGATCTACAAGATGCGCATGTCGATGCGGACCAAGATCGAGAAGGTCACCCTGGAGCGCGCCGATGCCGAGCGCGCCGAGCAGGAGGCCCGCGCCGAGGCCGAGCGCGCCGAGCAGGAGGCCCGCGCCAGGGCCCACCGAGTCGTGCAGCAGCCCCGGGACGGGGCCTACCGACTCGAGCAGCACGCCCAGCAGGGGGCCGCCTACGGAGCCGAAGAGCAGTCCCAGGACGGGGCCGACGGCGCGCAGGTGGTCTTCATGGAGGACCTGCTGCGCGACAACCCCGGCGCCTCGGCCGAGGTCCTGCGCTCGGAGGCCGGCGAGGCCAACGTGATCGACCTGCACGAGCAGTTCCGCGGTCAGTTCCCCTGGTACATACGCGTCCGCCGGGCGATGCTGCACACCCGCATCCGGCCGCACCTCATCAGCGGCATCGAGTTCCAGATGTTCATCTTCATCATCGGCCCGCTGATCGGGCGGATCCTGTGGACCACCGCGGTCTCGGCGGCCCTGCTGCTGCTCTTCGAGCTGATCATCATGTACAAGTTCTGGCTCTCCACCCGGGACTTCACCCGGATCATGGAGGAACTGGACCCCACCCCGAGCACGGCCGGCACCATCGCCCAGCACCTGCACCGGGGCCGTCACCGCCAGCGCCGCGAGGCCGAGGAGGCCCTGCTCGCCGACGAGCGCTACCAGGAGCCCGAGCCGGACGACGACCCCTACTTCCGGCCCTACCCGCAGCCGCAGCCGATGTTCACCGAGACCGTGCCGCTGCGGCAGGTCCGCACGGTGTGGCCGGAGAACGAGGGGCCCTGGCGATGAACATGCCGACCGGCATCGGCGCCCACGGCGGCGCCTACGCTCACCCGGCCGACTCCCCGCACGTCGACACGATCTCCTACGCCGACCCCACCGCGTACACCGTCACGGTGGTCGTCGCCGCCTACAACGCGAGCGCCACGCTGGACCGGGCCCTGCGCTCCGTCCTGAACCAGACGCACCGCAACCTCGACGTCCTCGTCGTCGACGACGCCTCCACCGACGGCACCCTCGCCGTCGCCCAGGGCTACGCCGACAAGGACCGGCGGGTGCGGATCATCGCCCGCCCGCAGAACAGCGGCGGCTGCGGCGCGCCCCGCAACAACGGTATCGAGCAGGCCACCGGCCAGTACCTGATGTTCCTCGACGCCGACGACGAACTGCCCCACAAGGCGTGCGAGGTGCTCCTCGCCTCCGCCCTGGCCTCCGGCGCCGAGATCACGGCGGGCCGGGCGGTCAGGGTCAACCTCGCCAAGGACGAGACCACCGTCTGGCAGCCGCAGCTGTACGGCACCGACCGCACCGTCCGGGGCGGCCTCGCCGCCGCGCCGGAGCTCTTCGACGACCCGATCGCCGCCGCCAAGCTGTACCGCGTCGACTTCCTGCACCACCACGGCATCCGCTTCCCCGAAGGCGTCTTCTTCGAGGACACCTACTTCTCCACGGTCGCCGGGCTGTGCGCGCGCACCATCACCCTGCTCGCCACCCCCGTCTACCGGTGGATGTGGGAACGGGAGACGGACACGCCGTCCATCACCAACCGGCGCGGCGAACTGCGCAGCATCCGCGACCGGGTGCTGGTCCACCGGTGGGCCGACGACTACCTCGTCCAGCACGGCGCCCAGCACCTCGTCGCCCACAAGGCCGCCAAGTTCCTCTCCCACGACCTCAGGCTCTACACGCCCGAACTGCGCACCGGCGACGACGCCTTCCGCGAGGGCTTCGTCCGCGCCACCGGCCCCTACCTCCGCGCGCTCCCCACCGAGACCTACGACCTGTGCGGCCCGCTGGAGCGGGTGCGGGCCTTCGGCCTGATCCACGGCAGGGTCGACGTGGCGCTGTCCGTCGCCGACTTCGTCCAGCGGCGCAGCGTCCTCAGCTCCGACCTGGTGGAGCGGGACGGCAAGGTCTTCTGGTCCGGCTCGCTGCTCGGCCGCCCGCACGCCGAGCGCTTCCTCGACGTCACCGACCTGGACCTGGCCGGCACCCGCCTGGCCGACGCCCGGCTGTTCAACCAGGCCACCCGCGTGGAGATCCACGACGGCGCCCTGCACGTCACCGGGTACATCCGCAACCAGTTCGGCCGGGTGGGCCCCAAGGACAAGCTCGAGCTCACCGCCGTACTGCGCCGCCGCAGCCCCCGGACCGACCACACCTTCAAGGTCACCGGTGTCGAGGTCGACGAGGAGTACATCCGCTACCACACGACGGTCGACCTGGACTCGACCCTCGGCAAGGGCGACCGGCCGGCCGTGTGGAACCTCTTCGTCCAGATCCGGCACGACGGGCAGCGGGCGACGACCACCGTCTGCGTGCGCGACCTCGACCTCACGCGCGAGCGCTACACCGGCGGCGGGACCACCTACGAGATCTACGAGACCGTCAGCGGCAACCTGGCGCTGCGCGAGGAGACCACCGAGCAGCGCGAGAAGACCGACCCGCGCGGCACTCCCTGGCTGTGGTGGGCGAACCGGCAACTGCCGGAGTTCACCGCCCCGCAGGAGAACTACGGCGCGGCCGTCGTCGTGCACTGCCGCAACGACGAGTACAACCTGTACGAGTTCCTCAGCTCGCTTTCCGCCCAGATGGACTTCGAGCGCATCCAGGTGATCCTCGTCGACGACGGGTCGACCGACTCCACGCCGGGCCGGCTGGCCTCCTTCGCCGCACGGTATGCCAACACCACGGTCGTCACCCAGGTCTCCATGGGCATGCGTGCCGCGTTCGACCACGGGCTGCGCTATGTCAGCGCGCCCTACGTCATGTTCGCCCGCGCCCGCGACATCCTCGGCGAGGACAGCGTCAGCCACCTGCTGCGCGCCGCCCGCGGGGCCAAGGCCGACGTGGTCGTCGGCGACACCGACAACTTCCCCGGAGCGCGCCGGGACACCGACGCGCCGTGGAAGCGGTACTTCGGCAAGCGCCCCGCCACCGTGAACCGGCTGGACGACGCCCCCTACCTCGTCTTCTCCACCGGACTGGGCGCGAAGCTGCTGAAGACCCGGCTGCTGCGCGACCACCGGCTCAGCTGCGGCGGCGGACCGGGCTACGAGGACGCCTGGGTGGCCGTGCCCGCGCTGCTGCACGCGCGCCGCGTCACCATCGCCGCGCAGGCCACCGCCTACGAGCGCGACCAGGAGCACAGCGACTCCCTGTTCGACCTGCCCTGGAACGACGCCGTCAAGGCGCAGGAACTGCTGCGGCTGTGCCGCTACCTCCTGCGCCGCGCCAACCGGTTCGACGCCCGTGCCGAGCGTCTGGCGCAGCGCTTCGTGGTGCGCACCTTCCAGCCGTACCTGCGCAACCTGCACCGGATCATGAGCCAGGCGGAGCTGGGCGGGATCTTCAACACCCTGCACGAGGTGTACCTGGACATCCCGGACGACCTGATCCTGCAGTACGCCACCGCCGCCATGTCCCGGCTCCAGCACCACGCCGTGCGCACCGGGAACTTCGCCCTGTTCTGCGAGCCCCACGGCACGCCCGAGTACCGGCCCTACCTCCACATCGACGACGACGGCCTGTACCGCAGGCTCACCGCCGACCGGGTCGACACCGCGTTGCTGCGCGTGGAGCGTCAGAAGGCGGTCCTGGAGACCTGCCACGTCGCCGTCGGCCGGATCACCTTCGAGGGACTGCTGGTCTTCACCGGCGTCGACATCAGCCATGTCTTCGCCAACAGCATCGAACTCGTTCTCACCGACGGTCACTCCGAGCGGGCCATCGCCGTGGAGCAGGTCTACCGGCGCGACCGCTGGCGCACCCGCGGTGAGCGGGACTGGTACTCGGGCTGGCGCGCGATCGCCCGGCCCGAGGACTTCGCGGGCCTGAACAACCGGGACCTCGACCTGGTGCTGCGCATCCACGACGGCGACCGGTACCTGGACACCCCCATCGACGCCCGGCAGATGCTGCACCGCTTCAAGGGCGTGCACCGCGCGGGGCGGGCCACCGTGATCCTGACCGTCGACGACGACGAGCGGATCATGGTGCGCCGGGTCGCCGGAGTGAACCGGCTGGGCCACAAGGTGAAGCGGTTCTTCCGTGCCCTGCGGTCCGCGCTGCCCGGCCGGACCGGCTGGCGCACCCGGTTGCTGTACTGGCTCTACCACCTCTGGCTGCGCCGCAAGGACATCTGGATCATCGGCGAGCGCGAGGACACCGCGCAGGACAACTCCTACCACCTGTTCAAGTGGATCCGGCAGAACGAGCCGAAGCGCCGGGTGTACTACGCCATCAACGGCGACGCCGCCGACCGGGAGAAACTCGCCCCGCACGGCCGGGTCCTGGACCGCCTGTCGTGGAAGTACCGGGTGTACCTGCTGCACGCCACCCGGCTCATCAACGCCTACGACCTGGAGGCTTACCTGGGCTTCCCCGGCCTGTCCAAGCGGGCCTTCCTCACCGGCTACGGCGACCTGCTGCGCTACAAACGGGTGTTCCTGCAGCACGGCGTGGTCTACAACGACGTCGTACGGTCCATCCACGCCCAGGTCACCAACGTCGACATGGTCCTCACCACCGGCCGCAGCGAGCGCGCCTACTACGCCGAGCACTGCGGCTACGGCTACGACCGGGTGGCCGCCACCGGCCTGCCGCGCTTCGACGCGCTGGAGCCGGTGCCCGGCCAGCGGCGCGTCCTGGTCATGCCGACCTGGCGGCGTGACATCGTCGCACCCTCCTACAACAAGGCGGCCAAGCCGGAGATCCCGTTCGCCGCCTCCGACTACTACCGCTTCTTCTCCGCCCTGCTGCGCGACGAGCGGCTGCTCAAGACGCTCCAGTACCACAACGTGGAGCTGGAGTTCATGCCGCACTACGAGATCCGGCCCTACCTGAAGCACTTCCGCATCGACCACCCGTCGATCACGGTGTCCACCACCGGGCGCGACGTGCAGCTGGCGATGCGCGAGTGCTCGATGCTCGTCACCGACTACTCGTCGGTCTTCTTCGACGTCGCCTACATGGGCAAGCCGATCGTCTACACCAACTTCGACGACGAGGCCTTCTACAGCAAGCACTACAAGCGCGGCTACTTCGACCTGGCGCGCGACGGCTTCGGACCCACCTGCGGCACCGTCGACCAGGCCGTGGACGAGATCATCGCCTCCATCGAGCGCGGCTTCCAGGTCGAGGAGAAGTACCGCCGGCGCGCCGAGGAGTTCTTCGTGCTGCGCGACACGAACAACTGTGAGCGGGCCTTCGACGTGATCGACACCATGGACGCGTCCGTCGCGGGCGATCCTGGGCTGCCCTCCGCCCCGCTGGTCATGGGGCGGCCGGGCGAAGAACGAGAAGGAAGGGGATGACGCCGTGCAGCACACGAGGATCTTTCTCGCCGGCGACTCCAGCGTGACGAGCCGGCCGCGGAGCATGGCGCCGATGGTCGGCTGGGGCCAGGTGCTGCAGCTGTTCGTCCAGGGCGCCGAGGTGGTCAACGCCGCCCGGGCGGGCTCCAGTTCGCGCAGCTTCCTGGAGCGCGGCCGGCTCGCCTGGATCCTGGAGAACATCGCCCCCGGAGACCTGCTGCTGATCTCCTTCGGCCTGATCGACATGAAGCCGGGCGACGGCCGCTTCACCGAGCCGTTCGGCGACTACCAGTGGTTCCTGCGCCAGTACGCGCTCGGCGTGCGCGAGCGCGGCGCGCACCCGGTCTTCGTGACCAGCCACGAGCGCCGCGTCTTCGACGGCTACGGCAACATGCGCCGCCCCCTCGGCCTGTACCCGACGGCGATGCGCGAGCTGGCCATGGGCCTGTCCGTGCCGCTGATCGACCTCAACGAGTGGAGCGTCGCCTGGTGGCGCCAGGCGGGGCCGGAGGGCACCAAGGAGCTGTTCCTCTACCTGGAACCGGGGGAGCACCCCAACTACCCCGACGGCATCGCGGACAACACGCATCTGCGCGGCCACGGGGCCATGGAGTGCGCCCGGTTCGTGGCGGGCGAGATGTGCGCCAAGGGCCTGCTCACCCCGGAGTACTTCCGCAACCTCGACGCCCGCATCCCGGAGACGGCGGTGGAGTTCCTCGACGACCACGTCTTCGAGCAGCTCACCAAGGAACGGGTCGGCGGACGCGCCACCATGGCGGGGAACGGGGCCTCGATATGAACGACTGGTACCCGCTCGCCCGCGCCTGGGTGACCCACCCGCAGGCCCCCCAGGTCGGCGGCACGCTGGAGCTCTTCGCCGACATCGACCCGGCCCAGCCCGTCGCGCCCGGCAAGGAGATCACCTTCACCCTGTCCGTCACCCCCACGGGCGGCGCCTACCGCACCTACGGCTACCTGCTCGACGACTTCCTCGGCTCCACCGCCACCATGGTCCGCCACCAGGGCATGAGCCATCTGACCAACGGCCGGTACGCCACGTACGCCAGCGACGCGGAGCCCCGCTCCGTCACCTGCCAGGTCCGGGTCAACGAAGACGCCCAGGAAGGCGCGGTGCTGCTGCCCCGCGTCATCATCGGCCTCATGCCGGAGCGCGGGGACAAGCTGATCCCCTCGACGGCCGTCTCGGACGCCGGCTTCCGGGTACGGCGGCAGTGGCTGCCCGGGCAGAACATCACGCTGCGCCCCGGCGGACGGGCCGTCCTGCCCGCCGGTCACACGCCCGCGCCCGGCCTGCGCTTCATGGGCGTCGGACTCGCCCGCCACGGCATGCTCACCTGCATGCCCGACGGCGCCGTCACCTACCAGGCGGACCCCGGGCATCTGGGCTACGACCGGTTCGAGCTGGCCTTCGAGGACGAGCGCGGCCATCGGGTGTGGTCCGAGGTGACCGTGTACATCGGCGACTTCGGGGCGTCCCCGGGAGCTCTGCCCACGTATGGATAGTTCCTGTCCTCTCGGGGCGGACGGGACTCCGGCGAACGGGTCCCGGGCTCGTCGGGCAACCGGCGGACCCCCTGGGACGCGTCGTTCGGCCCCCGATGGCCGGGTCCGGCCCAGGGCCCTTGCCGTCGCCGCGCTCTGCCTCGCCCTGACGGCCCTGTCCGGCTGCACCTCGATCGCGAGTCCGCCCCGGCCCACGGCCCCTGCCCCCTCGGCGACGCCCGCGCTCGACCTGCCGGCCGGTGTCCGCTTCCGGCAGCTGACCCGGCAGCTCGGACCCGGCAGCCCGGTGCGGCTCTCCGTGCTGAGCATCGCGCCCGACGCCCGGGCCAGGGTCATGGGGGTGCACGGAGCCGGCATGGCGAAGGCGAAGACCGTGCGCTCCCTGGCGGAGTCGGTGGGGGCGGTCGCCGCCGTCAACGGCACCTACTTCGACATCGCCACCGGCCACAACCACTCTGGCTACGAGGGCGACCCGATCGGTCTGTACGCCGAGCACGGCCGGGTGCTCAGCGAGGCGCTCAACGGCCGCCCCGCCCTCCTCGTCGGCCACGACGGCGGACGTCTCGTCGCCCGGGTGGCCGAGGCCGCGACCACCGGCCGTCTGCGGGCCGCCGACGGAGCACGGCGTGAACTCGACGGGGTCAACCGCGTCGCGGGCCTGATTCTGGGCTGCGGCGGGGTCGGCGGCGACCGGATGGCCTCGACGGGCCGGCTCGAGGGGAAGCCGTCCAACGGAGTGTGCACCGACCCCGACGAGGTCGTGACCTACAACGCGCAGTGGGGCGCCGACAGCCCGTCGGGCCCCTTGGGCAGCACCGAGGCGCTGCTCTCGGCCGACGGCACGGTCATCGGCACCCGCTCACCCGCGGGC
>NZ_MUBM01000274.1 GCF_002154505.1 Streptomyces carpinensis
CCCCCGGACCCCCGGCTGACCCCCATTTGCCCCGGTTTCAGTCCGCAGGCCGCTTGAGCCGTGCGACGAACTTGTAGCGGTCCCCGCGGTAGACGGAGCGCACCCACTCCACCGGCTGGCCCGTCCGGTCCAGCGAGTGCCGGGAGAGCAGCAGCATCGGCAGGCCCACGTCGGTGCCGAGCAGGCCCGCCTCGCGCGGGGTGGCCAGGGAGGTCTCGATGGTCTCCTCTGCCTCGGCGAGATGGACGTCGTAGACCTCGGCGAGGGCGGTGTAGAGGGAGGTGTACTTCACCAGGCTGCGGCGCAGCGCCGGGAAGCGCTTGGCCGACAGGTGGGTGGTCTCGATGGCCATGGGCTCGCCGTTGGCCATGCGCAGCCGCTCGATGCGCAGCACGCGTCCGCCGGCGGTGATGTCGAGCAGCTCCGCGAGGCGGTCGTCGGCGGTGATGTAGCCGATGTCGAGCAGTTGCGAGGTCGGCTCCAGGCCCTGGGCGCGCATGTCCTCCGTGTAGGAGGTCAGTTGCAGCGCCTGGGAGACCTTCGGCTTGGCGACGAACGTGCCCTTGCCCTGAATGCGCTCCAGCCGACCTTCGACGACCAGTTCCTGCAGCGCCTGGCGCACGGTGGTGCGCGAGGTGTCGAACTCGGCCGCCAGCGTCCGCTCGGGCGGTACCGGCGTCCCGGGCGCCTGCGTCTGGGTCATGTCGAGCAGGTGCTTCTTCAGGCGGTAGTACTTGGGCACGCGCGCGGTACGGACGGTCGCCCCACCCTCGTTCTCCGCACTGCTGACGTCGGTGCTCATGCTCTGCCTTCCCGGCTCCAGTGCCGAAGCGACCGACATCCCCATCGGCCACGGCTCACATCGTGGCACGGCTTCGTGTGTCGGGTGGCCACCCGCACGCTCCGTGATCTCCTCTGTATACCGTCGTGACCCCGTATGGTCTAGTCCACCTTCCCGTTCGGTGCGACGGTGGTTCACGCGAACTGGCGTACGCGGAGCGGGATGTGGCCCCGGGTGGTTCCCCGGTGGTCCAGGGGAACGGAGGCGTCCGTTTGACCGCATGAGCAATGAAAGGTCCCTGCATATCGCGGTCCCATAACGGACCACCTGAGCGGGTCGGCGCACCCTTGACAGCCCTATTGGTCTGGGCCAAGCTCCCCGTACTGGTCTACACCATTGGTCCAGGTCCCGGCCCCATGGGCGGTGTGCGCTGACGCTCGACCGTCGCTCAACCGCGGGGAGGCAGGGGGGTTTGTGGCATCCCTGAGGAGGGTGGCGTGAAGCGCAAGCTGGTTGCCGCGATCGGTATCGCGGGCATGATGGTCTCCATCGCGGCGTGCGGGAGTGACAAGAAGGACGGGGGCTCGGACAAGGGGGCGGACGCCAAGGAGCTGACCGTCTGGCTCACCGTCGACGCGCAGAACAACTGGCCGGAGCTGGTCAAGGCGGCCGACGACGCGGTGACGAAGAAGCACCCCGGCCTGAAGATCAAGCACGAGTACTACGGCTGGCCGGACAAGAACACCAAGCTGGACGCGGTCCTCGCCACCGACAAGGCCCCCGACGTGGTCGAGATGGGCAACACGGAGATGCTCGGCTACATGGTCAAGGGGGCCTTCGCCCCGGTCGACCCGGCGAAGTTCGACAACTCCTCCGCCTGGCTCGACGGCCTCAAGGCCTCCGTGACCTACGACGGCAAGACCTACGGCGTCCCCTACTACGCGGGCGGCCGTGTCGCCAACTGGCGCAAGGACGTCTTCGCCGCGGCCGGGGTCAAGTCGACGCCGAAGACCTACCAGGAGCTCACCGCCGACCTGGACAAGGTCCAGAAGAAGCAGGGCGGCAAGTTCAACGCCTGGTACCAGCCCACCCGCGACTGGTACGCGGCCATGTCCTTCGTCTACGACGCCGGCGGCTCCATCGCCAAGCAGGACGGCGGCCAGTGGAAGGCCAACCTCTCCTCGCCCGAGTCGATCAAGGGCCTGACCGAGTTCAAGAACGTCGTCGACAAGTACATGCACGGCGACAAGACCAAGGACGAGTCCGACCGCTATATCGTCTACGGCCAGGGCAAGTCCGGCATGATCTTCGGTGCCGCCTGGGAGGGCGCGACCGCCGCCGACCCGAAGAACGACAAGACCGGCAAGCTCAAGGACAACCTCGAGAACTTCGTGATGCCCGGCCCGTCCGGCAAGAACATGCCGGTCTTCCTGGGCGGCAGCGACCTCGCCGTCCCGGTGAAGTCCAAGGCCCAGGGCCTCGCCGCCGAGTGGATCAACGCCTTCACCGGCCCCTCCGGTCAGAAGGGCCTGATCGGCAAGGGCAACCTGCCGAACAACAAGACGGACCTCGCGACGCTGAAGAGCGACCCGCAGACCGCCGTCCCGGCCACCGCGGCCGAGTCCAACTGGTTCGTCCCGATGGCCCCGGGCTGGGGCCAGGTCGAGAAGGCCCAGGTGCTGCAGACCATGCTGCAGAACATCGGCACCGGCAAGAAGTCGGTCCAGGACGCCGCCAAGGAGGCGGACGCCGCGATCGACAAGGTCATCAACACCAAGTGACCGGCGCAGGGTCCCGTCACCGGCGGGGCCCTGCTTCTCGCACGGCCGCGCAGTGGGTTCGGCTCCCGCGCGGCCGTGCAGGGCTATGCCTCCGTACGACCTGAGGGACCGCTGAGGAGCGCGCGATGAGTGCCGCAGACACGACCACCCCTGCCAAGGTGCCGCCACCGCGGCAGGCGCCGCCACCGGCCGGCCCGGGCCGGCCACGCAGACAGCGGACGCCGGGCGGGGCCGCGACCCCCTGGCTGCTGCTCGCGCCGTGCCTGCTGATCCTGGTCCTCGTCATGGCCTATCCCCTGGTGCGGCTGGTCACACTGTCCTTCCAGAAGTTCGGCCAGCCGCAGCTGTGGGGCTTCCAGTCGCCCGACTGGGTCGGCTTCGGCAACTTCACGGGTGTGCTCGGCGACGGCGAGTTCTGGGCGGTGGTCGTGCGCACGATCGTCTTCGCCGTCGGCTGCGTCGTCCTGACGATGGTCGCCGGCATGGCGCTCGCACTGCTGCTGCAGCGGGTCTCCGGATGGATGAAGACCCTGATCAACATCGTGCTGGTGGCCAGCTGGGGCATGCCCGTCATCGTGGCCACCACCGTCTTCAAGTGGCTCTTCGACTCCGACTACGGCGTCTTCAACGCCCTGCTCAGCAAGCTGCCGGGGGTCGACATGGTCGGCCACAACTGGTTCGCCAGCGGTCCCGAGGGTCTGGCCGTGATCACGCTGCTGGTGGTGTGGGGCGCGGTGCCCTTCGTGGTCATCACGCTCAGTGCGGGCCTGACCCAGGTGCCCAAGGAACTGGAGGAGGCCGCCCGGCTGGACGGCGCGGGCGGCTGGGGCGTCTTCCGACACGTCACCCTGCCCATCCTCAAGCCGATCATCGTGATGCTCACGACCCTGTCGGTGATCTGGGACATGGGCGTCTTCCCGCAGGTGTTCGTCATGCGCAACGGCCACCCCGAGGCGGAGTTCCAGATCCTCAACACCTACTCCTACGACCGCGCCTTCGTGGTCAACGACTACGCGCAGGGCTCGGCGATCGCCCTGATCACCGTGTTGCTGCTGCTGGGCGTGGTCGCCGTCTACATGCGTCAGATGCTGCAGATCGGAGAAGTCGAATGAGCAGCATGAGCAGCATGAGCAGCATGAGCGGCACGAGCACCGCTGCCGCTCCAGCCCGCCGCCGGACGTCGAAGCTCGGCTGGAACCTGCTCGGCCTCGTCGTCTTCCTCGTCGCCGGCTTCCCCCTCTACTGGATGCTCAACACGGCGTTCAAGCCGGCCAAGGACGCCATCGACCCGGACCCGAGCCTGCTGCCGACCGGCATCACGCTGGGCAACTTCCGCCGCGCGCTGGACATCTCCGACTTCTGGGGCCCGGTCGGCCGCAGCCTCGTCGTGTCGTTGTCCGTGGTGGTGATCGGCATGGCCGTCGGCCTGCTGGCCGCGCTCGCCATCTCCCGCTTCGTCTTCCGCGGCCGCAAGATCGTGATCGTGGGCATCCTGGCGGTGCAGATGGTGCCGCTGGTCGCCATGATCATCCCGGTCTTCCTGCTGCTGAACGACCTGGGTCAGTACGACAAGCTCACCGGCCTGATCATCACGTACCTGACCTTCATCCTCCCCTTCACGGTGTGGACGCTGCGCGGCTTCATCGTCAACATCCCCCGGGAACTGGAGGAGGCGGCCATGGTCGACGGCTGTTCCCGCACCGGCGCCTTCGTCCGGGTGGTCTTCCCGCTGCTGGCCCCCGGCATGGTCGCCACCTCGGTCTACGGCTTCATCCAGGCCTGGAACGAGTACCTGTACGCCCTGATGCTGCTGAGCCAGGAACACCAGACCGCTACTGTCTGGCTCGGCAACTTCACCACCAAGCACGGCACCGAGTACGCCCCGATGATGGCCGGAGCCACCATGATGGCCGTGCCCATCGTCGTCCTGTTCCTCCTCGTCCAGCGCAAGATGGCCGCGGGCCTGACCGCGGGCGCCGTGAAGGGATAACGCCACCCGATGACGACATTCGCCAGCGGTACCGCTGCGTCCAACTCGGAGAACGACAGCCTGTCGCGCGACGCGCTGACCGTCCTCCAGCCCGGCTTCACCGGAACCACCGCCCCCGACTGGCTGCTGCGGCGCCTCGGCGAGGGCCTCGCCTCGGTCGGCCTGTTCGGCCGCAACATCGCCTCGCGCGAACAACTGGCAGCCCTGACCGCCCAGCTGCGCGCAGAGCGCGAGGACGTCCTGGTCGCCATCGACGAGGAGGGCGGCGACGTCACCCGCCTGGAGGTGCGCACGGGTTCCAGCTTCCCCGGCAACCACGCACTCGGCGCGGTGGACGACGTGGAGCTGACCCGGGCCGTGGCCCACGAACTCGGCAGGCGGCTCGCCGAGTGCGGGGTCAACTTCAACTGGGCTCCCTCGGCCGACGTCAACTCCAACCCCGACAACCCGGTCATCGGTGTCCGCTCCTTCGGCGCCTCCACCGACCTGGCCGCCCGGCACACCGCCGCCTACGTCACCGGGCTGCAGGCAGCGGGCGTCGCCGCCTGCACCAAACACTTCCCCGGACACGGCGACACCGCGGTCGACTCCCACCACGCGCTGCCCCGCATCGACGTGGACACCGATGTGCTCCAGGCGCGCGAACTGGCCCCGTTCCGCGCGGCGATCGCCGCCGGCACCAAGGCCGTGATGAGCGCTCACATCCTGGTCCCCGCTCTGGACCGGGACCGCCCGGGAACCCTCTCCCACCGTGTACTGACCGAACTGCTGCGCGGCGAGCTGGGGTACGAGGGCCTGATCGTCACCGACGGCATGGAGATGCGGGCCATCGCGGACACCTACGGCATCGAGCGGGGCAGCGTCCTCGCCATCGCCGCCGGCGCCGACGCGATCTGCGTGGGCGGCGGCCTCGCGGACGACGAGATCGTCCGCAGCCTGCGGGACGCCCTGGTCGCGGCGGTGCGCTCCGGCGAACTCCCCGAGGAACGGCTCGCGGACGCGGCCGAACGCGTGCGCTCCCTGGCCCGCTGGACCACGACCGCCGCGGAAGCGGAGCGGGACGCGGGCGCGGGATCGGCCGGCTCGGCCGCGGCACAGGCCGCCGACCCCGAGGTCGGGCTGCGGGCCGCCCGCCGTGCGCTGCGGACCACCGTCACGGAGCCCTTCACCCCGCTCACCGAGCCGCCCTACGTCGCCGCCCTGACCCCCGTCGCCAACATCGCGGTCGGCGAAGAGACCCCGTGGGGCGTGGCCGGGGAGCTCTTCCGCCTCCTGCCGGGCACGGAGACGGGCAGCTTCGCCGGTGACGACGCGGGACGTGCGGTCCTCGAGGCGGCCGGCGCCCGGCGAGTGGTGGCCGTCGTCCGCGACGAGCACCGCCACCCCTGGATGGCGACCGCTCTCGACACCCTGCTCAAGGCCCGCCCGGACACGATCGTCGTCGAGATGGGCGTCCCTCAGGCGACCCCCCGCGGAGCCCTCCACATCGCCACCCACGGTGCCGCCCGCGTCTGCGGCCGGGCGGCGGCAGAGGTCATCGCGGGCGCATGACCGGACACCACCGCGACCCGTGACAGCGTTGTCGCGGTGGTGGCTCCGACTCCGGCCCCGCCGTACCTCGACGGGGGACCCGTCGCTGCGGGGCCCCTGGGGGAGGGCACCGCTGCCGCGCCCCGATCGGAGAGCGGGTCGTGCCGCGGCCCGACACGGGCCGGTCATGTCGCACCCCGACACGGGCCGGTCATGTCGCACCCCGACACGGGCCGGTCATGTCGCACCCCGACACGGCCGGTCATGTCGCACCCCGACACGGGCCGGTCGTGCCGCGCCCCGACACGGGCCGGTCGTGCCGCGCCCCGAAGGGCCCGTTATGCCCCACCCCGACAGTGCCGGTCGTGCCGCACCCCGACACCCGTCCGGCGCAGCCACGCACACACCGGTTCCCATGACGAAGGCGCTGGCCGCCCCCTCCGAGGCGGCCGGCGCCTTCACGCTTCGTGCGGCGCGGGAGCGGGCTAGATGCCCTGCCACTCCGGCTTGTTGGCGTAGGTGTGACGGAAGTAGTCGGCGAGCTTCAGCTTGGCGGCGGCGGGCTCGTCGACGACCACCGTGGCGTGCGGGTGCAGTTGCAGGGCGGAGGCCGGGCAGACGGCGGCGACCGGTCCCTCGACGGTCGCGGCCACCGCGTCGGCCTTGCCCTCGCCGGTGGCCAGGAGCACAAGGTGCCGCGCCTCCAGGATCGTGCCGATGCCCTGGGTGATGACGTGGTGCGGCACCTGGTCGACGTCGCCGTCGAAGAAGCGCGCGTTGTCCACACGGGTCTGCTCGGTCAGCGTCTTGATCCGCGTCCGAGAGGCGAGCGAGGAGCAGGGCTCGTTGAAGCCGATGTGCCCGTCGGTCCCGATGCCCAGCAGCTGCAGGTCCACACCACCGGACTCGGCCAGCAGCCTGTCGTACGCCTCGCACGCCGCCTGCACGTCCTCGGCGGTGCCGTCGGGGCCCAGGAAGGCCTCCATCCCGATGCCGAGCGGCTCCAGCACCTCCCGGCGCAGGACGGAGCGGTAGGACTCGGGGTGGTCGGCAGGCAGCCCCACGTACTCGTCGAGCTGGGCGATCCGGGCCCGTGAGGCGTCCACGGCACCGGTGCGCACCTTGGCCGCCAGCGCCTCGTAGATGGGCAGCGGAGTGGAACCCGTGGCCACGCCGAGCACGGCGTCGGGCTTCCGTCGCAGCAGCTGCGCCATGGCCTCGGCGATGAGCTCGCCGCCCGCTCTGGCGTCCGGAACGATGACAACTTCCACGGTGGGCCTGCCGATCTGAGGAGAGCCGAGAAGAGGACTGGACCCGGTAACGAGGGGTCATGTGGTTTAGACCAATCTAGCAGAATGGCCCCTCGTGACGCTCTCGGCGCGGCCGTGGTCAGAGGGCGCGGCCGCCACTCCCGGACACCGGTTCGTCCCTATGTCAGTGAACCTCCCGTCGCATCCACCCAGCTCCCCGTGACCCACCGTCCGGCGTCCGAGACGAGGAACGCCACCACGTCCGCCACGTCGGCCGGCGAGCCCACTCCGCCGAGGGCCGATATCGCCGCCGCCTCGGCCCAGCCGCCGGGCGTTCCGTGCAGCAGTTGGGCCGTGTTGTCCGTGTCGATGATTCCCGGAGCCACCGAGTTGACCGTGATCCCGCGCGGCCCCAGCACTTTCGACAGGTCCCGGGTGAAGACGTCCAGGGCGCCCTTGGTCATCGCGTAGGCCACCTTGTCCGGCATGACGGCGGTGCGGGCGAGGCCGGAGGAGATGTTGACGACCCGGCCGCCGTCGCGCAGCCGCTCCAGGCCGTGCCGGACGACGAAGAAGGGTGCCTTCACGTTGACCGCGAAGACCTGGTCGTACTCCTGCTCGTCGATCTCCTCGATCGGTGAGGCCGTGCCGATCCCCGCGTTGTTCACCAGGATGTCCAGGCCGTCCGCGTGCCGGTCGAACGCTTCCCACAGTGCCTCGGCGTCCCCGGCCCGCCCCAGCTCGACGCCGATCGCGAACGCCGATCCGCCCGCCTCCTCGATCGCGGCGACCGTCTCCTTCGCCGCCGCCTCGTTCCTGCCGTAGTGCACGGCGACCCGTGCCCCGTCCCGCGCCAGCCGCTCCGCCACGCCCCGCCCGATACCCCGGCTCGCGCCCGTGACCAGTGCCGTCCTGCCCGCGAGCGCACCCGTGCCCCCGCCCGCTTCCTCGCTCGTACCCGGATGAGTGCCGGTGCGCAGGTCCGTAGGCATGTCAACGCCCTCGCATTTCTCTAGCGGTCGCTACAAAAAGACCGTACAACAGGCGGCTGTCATTTCTCTAGTGGCCGCTATAAAATCACGCCCATGGTGGTGAAGCGGGAGCCGAAAGAGCAGGTCGCGGCGGGCGAGCGGGGGGATTCCGGGACGCGGAGGCGCGGCCGTCCGCGTTCCTTCGACCGGGCGACCGCGCTGGAGAAGGCGCTACTCGCCTTCTGGGAGCACGGGTACGAGGCCACCTCCGTCTCCGACCTCACCCGCGTCATGGGCATCGGCGCCCCGAGCCTGTACGCGGCCTTCGGCGACAAGCAGGCGCTCTTCGCCGAAGTCGTGCGCGAGTACGGCGAGCGCTACGGCGCCTTCGGCGACCGCGCCCTGGCCGAGGAGCCCACAGCCCGGGCCGCCGTGAAGCGGATGCTGCGCGAGGCCGCCGTCGAGTACACCGACCCGGGCCACCCGCACGGCTGCCTGGTCATCCACGCCGCGACCAACTGCACGACCCCCGAGGTGGAGGAGTTGCTGCGCGAACGACGCAACGCCAACATCGCCGCCTTCGAGAGCCGTATAAGGGCCGATGTGGCCGTGGGGGAGCTGCCCCCGGACACCGAGGCCGGCGCGCTCGCCCGGTATGTCGGGGCGCTGATCCAGGGCATGTCCCAGCAGGCGCGCGACGGCGCGAGCCGCGAGGAGCTGGAGGCGCTCGCGGAAATCGCCATGGCCATCTGGCCCCGTGGCTGAGCCGGGCGGGCTAGGCTGCATCCCGGTGGGGGGCGGGAGGCTCCGTCCGCCATCCGGTCGACCGAGCCCGTCGCGGCGCGGCCGGCCGATGAAAATACGACAACGAACTCCTTCCCGGGCGTGGACAGGCACAAGTGGTCTAGTCCACAATCGAGGGGAAGTCGAACAGCGGAACGCGCGGCACCGACCGCGCAGGATGTGCACGCATGAACCTCCGTCTTCCCCGCACAGGAGGACGGACCGAGGAACCGGTGCTCTCTGCCCTGACTGCCCCGGCTCCTCATCCTTCGGCCGACCGGGACCGCACACCCCACGGCCGATACTGCTCCGGGCTGCGGTGCCGGGAGGGTTGAGGGTCCCTCTCAGGCGCCGCGGCCCGCGGGTGTCTTCGGGGCCTGCGGGGCCGTTCACCGTCGTACATTTCAGGACCGTACAAACGCCCGGGTACGCTCGCAGACGTGCCCTCCATGAACGAACTCGTACGCCAGCACACCGCCCTCGACGACTCCGACCTCGAGTGGCTCCACCTGCTGGTCTCGGAGTGGCAGCTGCTCTCCGACCTCTCCTTCGCCGACCTGGTCCTGTGGGTTCCCACCCTGGACGGCACCCGCTACGTCTCCGTCGCCCAGATGCGGCCCAACACCGGCCCGACCTCCTACCAGGACGACATGGTCGGCCACCTCGTCCCGCGGGGCCGCCGCCCGATGCTGGACGCGGCGCTCGACGAGGGCCGGATCGTGCGGGAGGGCGACCCGGAGTGGCGGGAGGAGGTCCCGGTCCGCGTCGAGTCGATCCCGGTTCGCCGCGAGGGGCGCGTCCTCGGCGTCATCGCGCGCAACACCAACCTGCTCACCGTGCGCACCCCGAGCCGGCTGGAGCTGACGTATCTGCAGAGCGCCTCCGACCTGGCGCAGATGATCGCGGCCGGCTCCTTCCCGTTCCCGGACCAGCAGGTCGACATGGACGCCTCGCCGCGGGTCGGCGACGGGCTGATCCGGCTGGACGTCGACGGCATCGTCCAGTACGCCTCGCCGAACGCTCTGTCCGCGTACCACCGCCTCGGGCTCGCCGCCGACCTCGTCGGCCAGCACCTCGGCGAGACCACGGCCGAACTCGCTCCGTCCCGGGCCCCGGTGGACGAAGCGCTGGTGAAACTGGCCAGTGGCTGGGCGCCCCGCGAGTTCGAGATCGAGGCCCATGACGGTGTGATCCAGTTCCGGGCGATCCCGCTCAAGCCCAAGGGCACCCGCATCGGTTCGCTGGTCCTCCTCCGGGACGTCACCGAACTGCGCCGCCGTGAACGCGAGTTGATCACCAAGGACGCCACCATCCGGGAGATCCACCACCGGGTCAAGAACAACCTCCAGACCGTCGCGGCCCTGCTCCGGCTCCAGGCCCGGCGCATAGAGTCCGAGCGCGGCCGGGAGGCCCTGGAGGAGGCCGTGCGCCGGGTCGGGTCGATCGCGATCGTGCACGAGACGCTCTCCCAGAACCTGGACGAGCGCGTGGAGTTCGACGAGATCGCCGACCGGGTGCTGGCGATGGTGGCCGAGATCTCGCCGGGCAAGGTCACCGGCCGGCGCAGCGGCCGGTTCGGGATTCTGGACGCCGAGGTCGCCACACCGCTGTCGATGGTGCTGACCGAGGTCCTGCAGAACGCCCTGGAGCACGGCTTCCGTGAGGGCGACAGCGGCACGGTCGAGGTCTCCGCGGTGCGCGGCGGCACCACGCGCGAGGCCCGGCTGCTGGTCACCGTCCAGGACGACGGCGTGGGCCTGCCCGAGGACTTCGACCCGCACCGCTCCGGCAACCTCGGGTTGCAGATCGTACGCACCCTGGTCGAGGGGGAGTTGGGCGGCTCCTTCGACATGGTGCCCGCTCCGGAGCGGGGCACGCGTGTGATCCTCGACATCCCGGTCCGAGCGAACAAGTAGCCCCCGTCGGCGTGCAAGTAACCGGGTCGGCACCCGAGCGGCTCCGTTCCGTCGGCACACAAGGAGCCCAAGTGGCCGACGGGCGGCGGTGTTTCGGGTGGCTTGCGCGGACTGCCCGCTGTGCGGCCGTGCACAGCAAAGAGCCCCGGACCCTGAGGTCCGGGGCTAGTCGCTCGTGCTGCCCATCTCGATGGGGTACCCCCTGCTCGGAGAGCCCGGGGGAGCATCGGGGTACTGCGCGCTGCGGCTCGGGGGCGGGAGATGCGTACTCGCTGTACGCGCCGCCAAGCTCAGGCTGTCAGCGGGGTGGCTGTGGTCAGGCGGAGGCCTGACGGGCCCGGTTGCGGGCGGCGCGGCGCTTCATGGCGCGGCGCTCGTCCTCGCTGAGACCACCCCAGACGCCGGAGTCCTGGCCGGACTCGAGCGCCCACTGCAGGCACTGCTCCATGACGGGGCAGCGACGGCAGACGGCCTTGGCTTCCTCGATCTGCAGCAGCGCAGGACCGGTGTTGCCGATGGGGAAGAAGAGCTCGGGGTCTTCCTCGCGGCAAACGGCGTTGTGACGCCAGTCCATGGCTGCTACCTCTCCTTGGTATTACGTGCAAGTTGCTTGTGAATGTGAACGCTTTCACGAATCCCTCAACAAGTGAAGGGCCGACCGCCAGGTTTCCCCGACGTGGTCCTGTGATTTGAAGAGGGGTTCCGGTGATCTTCTGGGGCCCGGTGTGGTGGGCCGTCCCGATCGCCACGTAGAGACTCGCAAACCTCGGCGGCGGATACAACCCCTTCCGGAAAGTTTTTTTTGATTCCTCGGTGTCGACTAGGTCACAGCCGTACTTCCATGGGGTGGATCCTGGCCTAAACGTTCGAGTGAAAGGACTTTGGCCTCTTCCACTCACACAATCACACGCAGTGCACGGCGTACGCCTGTGAACGTCACGCTTGTACGCAGTCCCAGGTGGTCACCGTCCATCTGCAGGGGCAGCGGCACCTTCGAATGCAAGGTGAAGCGGCTCAGGTCGTGCAGTGAGACGGCATGCCGGCCCTGCGGTCCGCGCTCCGGGGACGAAGTGAGCAACTGGGTGCCATACCGGGCAACCGCGGCCGTGGACAGACGGCTGAGACCGAGCACGTCGAGTCCCGTGTCGAACGAGGCCTTAGGGGACGTATACATCGGGCGATTGCCCAGGTACGTCCACGGTGAGGTGTTCGACACTATGGCCACCACCAGATCGCCGACCGGTTCCTCGCCGGGCTGTTCGAGCGAGATGGCACCGTGGCGGCGGTTGGGCTCGCCGAGGAACTGGCGGACCACCTGCCGTACGTACAGCGCGTGCGTGGACTTCTTGCCGCGCTCCCGCTGCTGTTCGACGCGCCCGACCACGCCCGCGTCGAAGCCGAGGCCGGCGTTGAAGGTGAACCAGCGCTCGGGGACGGCCGCATCGTCGGTGCCGGGAGTCCCGGACGCGAGGCCCAGGCCGACCGTGCGCTCGCTGCCGTGGCGCAGGGCGTCCAGGATCGCTCCGGTGGCCTCCACGGCGTCGTTGGGCAGACCCAGGGCGCGGGCGAAGACGTTGGTGGAGCCGCCGGGCACCACGGCGAGACGCGGCAGGTGCTGGGGATCGGGGCCCCGGTGCAGGAGGCCGTTGACGACCTCGTTGACCGTGCCGTCGCCACCGAGGGCCACGACCAGGTCGACGTCCTCGCTGTCCGCGGCCTGCCGGCCAAGGTCGCGCGCGTGGCCGCGGTACTCGGTGGTGACCGCTTCCAGTTTCATCTCGCTGGCGAGTGCGTGGATCAGGACATCGCGCGTACGTGCGCTTGTGGTGGTTGCCGCCGGATTGACCACGAGAAGTGCACGCATGGGTTGCAGCGTACCTACTGGGTAGTACTCGGCCCAGGCCGAGGTAGGGATCGGGTAAGAGATCCGGGCGTGAGCCTGGCCACGAGGGGCGTGAGCCTGGACACGGCGGCCCGTGCCGCGAGGGCTACCCTTCATGGCGTGAGCAGTCAGCAGAACCCCGCCCCCGAGACCACGAACCCCGCCGGCCCTGTCTCTTATACACCTCT
>NZ_MUBM01000275.1 GCF_002154505.1 Streptomyces carpinensis
GGTGGACGCGGCCGAGTCCGCGGTGGCCGCGGCCGACCGGGACGCGGCGAGCGACGCCGACCGCTGAGGCCGCCGGCCGGACGGGGAGACCGCGCGCGGGAACCGCGTCGGCGCTTCCCGCCGCGCCCGGTGTCACCCTCGGTCCGGCGTCACCCGCGCTCCCCGCCCGGCACCCACAGCACGTCCCCGGTCTCCTTGTTCGCCGTCCGCGCCAGGATGAACAGCAGGTCCGACAGGCGGTTGAGGTAGGTGGCGGTGAGCGGGTTCATCACCTCGCCGTGCACTTCCAGGGCGGCCCAGGTCGACCGCTCGGCCCGGCGGACCACCGTGCACGCCTGGTGCAGCAGGGCCGCGCCGGGAGTGCCCCCGGGGAGGATGAACGAGCGGAGTTTGTCCAGCTCGGCGTTGAAGCGGTCGCAGTCCGCCTCCAGCCGGTCGACGTAGAACTGCTCGACCCGCAGCGGCGGGAACTCCGGGTTCTCCACCACCGGCGTGGACAGGTCCGCACCCACGTCGAACAGGTCGTTCTGGACGCGGGTGAGGACCTTGACGATCTCCTCGTCGAGGCCGCCCAGCGCGATCGCCGTGCCGATCACCGCGTTAGCCTCGTTGGCGTCGGCGTACGCGGCGATGCGCAGATCGGTCTTGGCGACCCGGCTCATGTCTCCGAGGGCGGTGGTGCCCTGGTCGCCGGTCTTGGTGTAGATGCGCGTCAGATTGACCATGTGGCCAGCGTAGTTACGCCCCGGCCGTACGGCACGCCGGTGTGCCCACGGTCACGGCGCCCCCGTGGCCTGCGTCTCACCGTTCCGTGAACTCGCACCAGACCACCTTGCCGGGGCTGCGCCCCGCCCACCTCCGGCTCCCCGGCGTCCGGCCGCGGGACGGCCGGCACACCGTCCCCGCTGTCGTGGACCTCGACGCGCAGGCCGCCGCCGTCGTACGGCAGCAGCCGCAGCAGGAAGTACGTCGAACCGCTCACGTGGTGAAAGGAGTCTGGTTTCGCCGTTCACCGGACGAGGGTCACGCTCCGTGGTCATCATGGAGCAGTGCGCGCATCCGTACAGCCGCTCTGCACGGATGTGCGACAGCGAACGTACGCACGGTGGTGGGGAGTTCGACCGTATGGGCACCACGACACGGCCCCGGTCCAGGGCGCGCAGGAACGCCTCGGCGATGAAGATGGTGGGCGCGCTGCTCGCCGTCTTCCGCGAGGCCGCCGGGTACACGCAGCGGTCGCTGGCCGAGCGGTTCGTCGTCGGCGAGCAGCAGATCGCGTCGATCGAGCAGGGCAGACGGCCCCTGAAGCCGGACCTCGCGGAGCGTCTCGACGAACTCCTCGACACCAAAGGGGCGTTGAGCGAGGCGCTGAAGTACATGCCGGAGGTGGATCTCGTTCCATTGTGGGCGGAGGAGTATCTGGACCGGGAGCGGGAGGCTGTTGCGATCTCGTCATACGAGAACCAGGTGCTGCCTGGTCTGCTGCAGACGGAGGCGTATGCGTGGGCTGTTTTCCGCAGCCGCGTCCCGGTCTACGACGAGGACACGATTGCGCGGTTGGTGGCGACACGCATCGAACGTCAAGCGATCCTGCATCGCAAGGAGCCGCCGATCACGTCTTTCGTGGTCTGGGAGCCGGTGGTGCGGGCCCCGCTCGGGGGCCGAGAGGTCTGGACTGAGCAGGTGCGGCGCCTGCGTGCATGCTCCGAACTCCCGGGCCTCATGGTCCAAGTCCTGCCCCTGGCGCGCACCACCCACGCGGGGCTCGCTGGTCCCTTTGTCCTGTTGGAGACACCCGAACACCAGCGGCTCGCCTACACGGAGGGCCATCGCGGCAGCCAACTGATCACCGATCCGAACGAGGTGGCGATCCTCAACCAGAAGTGTGCGATGCTGCGGTCACAGGCCCTCACCCCCGAGGACACGAGGGACTTGTTGGACCGTCTCCTGGGAGGGGCATGAACGGCACGGCACATGAGTGGTTCAAGTCCAGCCACAGCAGCGACGAAGGCGGCAACTGCCTCGAAGTAGCCGTCCACCCCGCCGCCGTCCACCTCCGTGACTCCAAGAACCCGGCGGGCCCGCACCTCACCGTCGCGCCGGCCGCCTGGGCGGCGTTCCTGGGGCTGGCCGGACGGCCGGAGTAGTCGGCTCCGGCCGTACAGGCCCGTCAGCCGATGGCGATGCGAGGGTGGGCGCCGGGCTGGATCCAGCCCATGATCTGGTCCATGGTGGCCCTCGGCACCGACACGCACCCGGCGGTCGCGCCTGACCCCTTGACATGCAGGAAGATACCGGCCCCGCGACCGGGCGTGGCGGGCCACCGGTTGAAGTTGACGACGAGGGCCTTGGCGTACTGGGTGGGGTAGTCGATCAGGTGTTCGCTGCCCCGGTCGCCGGCCTCGGTGAGCGGAAAGTCCGCGCCCGCCTCGCCGTGCATGCTGTTGTAGTACTTCGACTCCGGGTCCTCCACCCACCAGTCGTCGGAGCCGACCTTGTGGTACGGCATGCTCGTACCGCTCGACTCCACACCGAAGCCCTCGGTGATCGTGTACGTCCCCGAGGGTGTCGTGTACGTCCCCTGTCGCCGGGTCGCCCCGTTCGTCACACCGTTGGACCCGACGCGTCCGGCGCTCGTGCTGAACTGCGACTGCCACCCGGCCGAGCTCTTGGCCCAGGTGGTGACCGTGGCGTACGAGCCGCTCGCCTTCACCGTGATCACCTGCGTGGCGTCGCCGACCTCGACGGGGACGGGAAAGTCCGGAGCACTGCTCCCGCCCGAGCCCTGCCCGGTACCGCTCCCGGAGCTGCTCCCAGATCCGCCCGCCGTTCCGGCGGCTTCCGTCCCACTGTCACTGCCACTGTCACTGCCACCGCCCGCCTTCCCGGAGCCCGCGGCGCCGGACGCGCTCGTGCTCGGAGAGGCGCTGCCGTTCGCCTTGGCAGAGGCGGAGGCCGAAGCGGGGGCGGAAACGGACGCGGACGCCGACGCGCTCGGAGAGCCACTCGCCGAAGTACTCGCGTCGGCCGAGTCGTCCTGCACGTCCGCCGCCACCTGTTCGGCTCCGGCGCCGCCGTCCTCCTTCCCGCATCCGGAGGCGACGAGCAGTGCCCCTCCGACGGCCGCGGCGACGACGAACCGACGGGAACGTACGGACAGCGCAGAGAATTCGGGCAGCACGAAGGAACCCTTCGTCGGGAACGGGAACGGGAACGGGAACGAGCACGGGCGAGGGCGCACGACCAGAACACACTGGCGCAGAGGCCCCACAGGCCCCGCGAAACCGGGCCGGTTACACAGCAGCGGAGCACTCGACTGCCATCCTGGGAACAATTCGGACGAAGGGCGCCCAGGGCGGGTGCGTGGCGCAGTCTCGGGTGACGGCCGCGTTCCGGTCGGGGCGGCATGCCGGCGCAGGTGGCGTGGCGGCGGCACGGGTGGCGACGGTTTGTGCTCATACGTCCGAGAGCTCGTGCTCGCGTCCGCGGTTGATGTATAACCGGGCCGCCATCGAACCCGTCTCCGTCGAAGGGTCGCTTCGTGCTGTCCGGGATACGTCTTCGCTCGAGTGGACACCGCGCCGTCGTCGTCATGTCGGTCGCGGTCGCCGTGGCCGTCTCCGGATGTTCCGCGAACCACGGCACCGACAAGCCCGCGAGGGACCACACGTCCTCGGGGACGACGAAGGCGCGGCCCGAGCCGAAGAGCACGTCGCACGCGGCCGAGCCGGCGTCGAAGCCGCACACCGCCGCGCAGTTCGTCGCCCGGGCCCGGCAGGCCATGGGTGCCGAGAAGGGGTGGACGTTCGCCCTGAGCGGCAGCGAGTCCGCCGTGATGCGGGGGCAGGCGCCGTCCAGCGCCACGTACGCCGCGACCGTGCACCGCACCACCGCCCCCGAGGCACTGGAGCAGACCGGCACGATCACCACCGGCAAGGGGGAGCGCAAGCCCGAGGCGGTGTATGTCGTCGGCGGCACGGGCTATGTCAAGGAAGGCGCCGGCGCGTGGAAGAAGGGACCGCTGACCGATACCGAGATCGCCGACGACGTCGAGGATCCGGTGGCCGAGCTGGCCGCGTTCGCGACGTACGCCAAGAGCGCGAAGGTGACCGGCGCGGGCGGCGGCGACGTGCGGCTCCAGGTCACCGCTTCCGGCTGGCAGTTGTCCGCCGCCCGTAGCCGTCCCGCGCTGAAGAAGGCGGTGCGGGAGGTGGAGCCCACACTGGCTCAGCTGCGCAAGGCGGGGGTGAGGGCGACCGACGGTCAGATCACCCTCCGGAGCTTCAGCGAGACGTGGGACCTGGACGCGGCGCACGGGTATCGCATCACGTCGCACCGGTACGCCTTCACGTTCCTCGTGCCGTTCCAGGGTGGAGACATCACGGTGAGCCAGGAGGTACGGGCGGAGAACCGTGGCGTGTTCACCGGCAGCGTGACATTGCCGAGCGGCGTGGGGTGACGACCGGCTTCGGTTCTCGTGCCGCGACCCGCGAAGACCGCCGGAACCTTCGGCGACAGCTGACGTTCCAGACGCACGAGCCGCGCAAAGGTTGTGACCCTTGAGCGAGATTCCCGTGTGACAATCGGCATGCCTGTGACCCGTGTTACCACGGGTGCGAGATCCGCTGGGGCCTATGGGGGCCGCTCGGTGCCCCCCGGGGCCGAGCGAAGGGGCGGTGTCTCATGGGCGGGGCGGACGAGCGCGTGCCGGACGCGAGCGGGATGCGGGCGTACGCGGCGGCCTTCGTCGCGCGGGCGACGGCACGCAACCGGTTGCCGCTGGACTACTCGGTGGCCAGTCTGCGGCTGGTCGACTTCCTGGTCGACGGGTTGCGCAAGGGGGGCGCCGACCGGGAACGGGCGCGCGAGCCGCTGTTCGCACTGGGCGCGTACGTCGGTGAGGTGCTCGTGCGCCGCGCCGGGGCGGTGTGGGTGGACCTCGACGCCGCGCAGCGCGCCTGCTTCGGCCAGCCGGTCGGCGTGCGGATGCCGGACGGGCGGGTCTGGAATCCGCTCGGCAAGGTACGCAACCGCTTCGAAGTGGGCGGACCGGACGAGTCGTTGCAGACGTTCTGGCTGCGGCTGCACGGACGGACCCGGCGCGAGGCCGCCTGATTCCCCCGGCTTTGCGCTGACCGCTGTGGCGGTCGACCTGTCCGAGCCCCGGTCCACGTGACGGGCGTCTCACGCCGTGAGACGTGAAACGCGTTACTAACTCCGCCGCGGCGCCCTTCCCGAGCGCTAGTGTCCGCCCAAGAGGCATACGTGAACAGTGGGTCCGGCCTCAACCGCGGGCAAGTCCTCGCGGAGTCGGTTCGTGCAGTCGTTTCAAAGGGGAGTCGTCAGTGGCACGGAAGCTCGCCGTCATCGGGGCCGGTCTCATGGGATCCGGTATCGCCCAGGTCTCCGCACAGGCCGGCTGGGACGTCGTTCTGCGGGACGTCACCGACGAGGCGCTCAGGCGTGGCACCGACGGCATCAAGGCCTCGTACGACAAGTTCGTCTCCAAGGGCAAGCTGGAGGCCGCCGACGCCGAGTCCGCGCTCGCCCGCATCACCGCGACCACCGACCTGGACGCGGCGGCCGACGCCGACGTCGTCGTCGAAGCGGTCTTCGAGAAGCTCGAGGTCAAGCACGAGATCTTCCGTACGCTCGACAAACTGGTCCGCGAGGACACGGTGCTCGCCTCCAACACCTCCGCCATCCCGATCACCAAGATCGCGGCCGTGACGGAGCGCCCGGAGCGGGTCGTCGGCGTGCACTTCTTCTCGCCGGTGCCGATGATGCAGCTCGTCGAGCTCGTCCGCGGCTACAAGACCAGCGACCAAACCCTCGCCACCGCACGGGAGTTCGCCGAGTCCGTCGGCAAGACCTGCATCGTCGTCAACCGCGACGTGGCCGGATTCGTCACCACCCGGCTCATCTCCGCCCTCGTCGTCGAGGCGACCAAGCTGTACGAGTCGGGCGTCGCCACCGCCGAGGACATCGACCTCGCCTGCAAGCTGGGCTTCGGCCACGCCATGGGCCCGCTCGCCACCGCGGACCTCACCGGCGTCGACATCCTGCTGCACGCCACCAGCAACATCTACACCGAGACCCAGGACGAGAAGTTCGCCCCGCCGGAGCTGATGCGCCGGATGGTTGACGCCGGTGACATCGGCCGCAAGAGCGGGCAGGGCTTCTACAAGCACTAAGCCCCGTCCGGACCGCACAGCGGCCACGCGGCTCACCCGTCAGGGTGAATTCGGTATCGGTTCGCCAACAAGCAGCAACCGCACCGCCACAGAAGCAGTCAGACGTTGCACAGCCAACCGTCAAACGGAGCACGCCACCGCATTCACGGGGAGCACATATGTACATCAGGGGCGACCACGCCGAAGTGGTCGTCGGGGGCCGCCTCGACGTCCGCAGCGCGGCGGACGCCCGTACGGTCCTGCACTCGGCCGTGGACGACGGTGTCGGCGACCTGGTCCTCGACCTGTCCGAGCTCGACTCCTGGGACGCCACCGGCCTCGGCGTGATCATGGGTGTCCACCGGCGTGCCGGCCGCTGCGGCCGGCGGCTGGTGCTGCGCGACGTACCGCCGCAGATGCAGCGCCTGCTGGTGGCCACCCGGCTGCACCGCATCCTCGCCATCGAGGGCGGCATCGGCGTGGAGTCCCTGCCCCGCGTCTGAGGCGCGTCGGCCCCGGGGCAGAGTGCAGGGGCGTACGGGTGGGGACCCGGCGACGCACGAGACCGGGCGGACCGCACCGAAACGCGCGACGGGCGCAATCCTCACGAGACTGTGACGTCCCGGGCGGCCCGGCACCCCGGGCTGTCGGAGATACTGTGCGAAGGTTTAGGGTTCGGTCGCCCGCTGCCTCGCGACCCTCGAGCGGGCCCGGACCAGAAGCGACAGCGTGGTGTGCGGCAAGGCCGGGGGTGGGCTGAGTCGCCGGACTCCGCCCAGCACACAAGACGCTTTTGGGGGCTTGGAACCTATGGAACCCATGGACCCGAACGACCGGGAACCCGAGGGCATGGGCCATGACGGCGACGGCCACGCGCCGGGCCGGCGGCCCCCCAGGGACTCCCTCGCATCCGACTTCACACCGCACACGCCGGCACCGGCCCGCACGGTGCAACTGGTCACCGGTGATTTCCTGCTCACCGTCAACCCCGTCGACGGCAGCGAGATAGAGGCCTGCCCGCCCGGAGAGCGCCCGGGCCGGGCGTCCAGGCACACGGCGGCCGAGCGCGCCGAAGCCGACCGCGCGGCCAGGCCGCCCGTCCCGTCCGGCCCCGCCCCGTCCGCGCAGCCGCTGCTGGAGCGCCGGGACGAACGCGAGCGGCTGGTACGGCTGCTCGCCCGCGGCCGTTCCGTGCGCCTGACCGGACCCGCCGGCTCCGGCCGCACCAGCCTCCTCGACCTCGTCGCCGAGGACTGCGCGGACCTCGCACCCGACGGCGTCGTCCGCCTCACCGGTCACCGTCGCACGGTCACGGACCTGCTGTACGACCTCTTCCACGCCGTGTACAGCGCGCCCCGGCACCGCCCGGACCGGGACGAACTGCTCGGCTACGTCCAGGAGATCGGTGCGGTCGTCGTCCTGGACGACATCGAGTTCGGCGGCAGCGCCCTCGACGAACTCCTCGACGCCACCCCCGAGTGCGCCTTCCTGATCGCCGTCACCCCCGACGTGCCGGCGCCGTCCGCCGAGTCCGCCGTCGAGGAGGTCTTCCTCGGCGGCCTCGACCGGGCCGGCGGCGTCGAGGTCATCGAGCGCGGCGTCGGCCGGGTGCTCACCGAGGAGGAGGCCAACTGGGCCGGCGACCTCTGGTTCGAGTCCGAGGGCCTGCCCCTGCGCTTCGTCCAGGCCGGAGCCCTGCTGCGGCAGCACGACCGGCTGCGGGCCGGCACCAACGCCGTCGAGGAGTTCGGCGTCTTCGCGGACGCCCCGCCCACGGACACCCCGCTCGACGACGGCGACGCCGTCGACGTGCCCCTGCCCTCGCTCGGCGAGGCCGCCGCGCCCGCCCCGCTGCTCGCCTCCCGGCTCAGCGCCTCAGCGCGCGCCACCCTGCGCTACGCCGTCGCGCTCGGTGGCGAGGTGCCCCACCAGGCCCATCTGCCCGCGCTGGTCGGCGACACCCACGCCGACGCCGCACTGGGCGAGCTGGCCGCCTGCGGCCTGGTCACCCCGGTCGGCTCCCGCTACCGGCTCGCCGCCGGGGTCCTCACCCAGCTCGAGGCCGCCGGATACGGCGACGACGCCGAGGAACAGGCCCGCACCGCCGCCCGGCACTACACCTGGTGGGCCGGCCACCCCTCGGTCACGCCCGAGCGGGTCGGCGCCGAGGCGGACGCCGTGCTCGCCGCGCTGGCCTTGCTCGTCCCCACCACCACGCCCCCCGCCGAGGGCGAGGAGAGCATCGCCGTAAAGCTCGCCCGCACCGCCGCCCCCGCGTTCGCCGCGGGCCTCAACTGGAGCGCCTGGGAACGGGCCCTGCGCTTCGGCGTGGAGGCATCCCGGCTCTCCGGCGAGGTCGCCGAACAGGCCTACTTCCACCACGAACTGGGCATCCTCGCGCTCTGCGGCGGCCTGCTGGACCGGGCCCGCGCGGAACTGGAGGCCTCCATCGGGCTACGCGGCGCACTCGCCGACAAACGCGGCACCGTCGCCGGCCGCCGCGCCCTCGCCCTGGTCGCCGACCGCTCCGGCACGACCCCGGGCCCGGCCGCCCTGCCGCACCTCGGCGCGATGGCCGGGGAGGAGGTGCCCGACGCCCGCACCGAGGAGTCGGCCTCGCCGCCCGGTGGCGTCCCCGCTCCCTTCCCGGCGCTCCAGCGGCCCGGCGACGACACCACCGCGCTGGTCACCTACCAGGCCGCGGGCTCGGCCTCCGGCTCGTACGCCTCCGCACCGGACGCCCCGGCCAAGCACCGCATCGGCATCAAGGGCCTGGCCCGGCGCAACCTGGTGGCGGTGGGCGCGGGCGCGCTGCTCGCGGCCGTCCTCGGCACGGTGGTCACGCTCGGCGCCACCTCCCACAACGACGCCAACGACCCCTCCGACAACGTCGGCGTCAACCCGTCCGCCAGCCAGGGCACGGACGACGGCGGCCTGAACGCCGACACACCGCCGCAGGGCGGCGGCGCCACCGGCGGCACGGGCACGGGCCACGGCACCCCGGGAGCCACCAGCCGCCCCACGGATCCGGGCCCCGACGGCAGCTACGGCACGTCGGACGACCCGACTCCGCCGGCCGACACCACCCAGCCGTCGGACGACCCGACCGGGACGAAGAAGCCGGGCACCGGGGGCACGTCGAGCAGGCCGCCGAAGTCGCCGACTCCGACGCGGTCGCACCCCCCGAAGCCGCCCACGTCGACGCCGCCGACGTCCACGCCGCCGACCTCGGAACCCCCCACGTCGACGCCGCCGGAGTCCACTGCGCCGACCTCGACTCCGCCGACCTCACCGGACACCTCCGACTCGGCCAGTGGGTCCGCCTCCACCCGCACCGCCACCTCCAGCGCCCCCGCCACCTCCAGCGGCTCGGCGGGCGCCCCCACGAGCGACGGCGCGGGATCGGGTTCCCCGAGCAGCAGCGGGGACGCGGTCATCTGAGGTTCCCCGGGTCACCGGGCACGACGAGGGGGCCCCGCCCGTGTCACACGGGCGAGGCCCCCTCGGTGCCGTGCGTCGGCCGTACCGCCGCTCTCAGAACAGCCGCAGCTTGTCGTCCTCGATGCCGCGCATAGCGTCGTAGTCCAGCACCTGGCAGCCGATGCCGCGGTCGGTCGCCAGGACCCGGGCCTGCGGCTTGATCTCCTGGGCGGCGAAGATGCCGCGCACCGGGGCGAGGTGCGGGTCGCGGTTCAGCAGCTCCAGATAGCGGGTGAGCTGCTCCACCCCGTCGATCTCGCCGCGCCGCTTGATCTCCACGGCGACGGTCTGTCCCTCGCCGTCCCGGCACAGGATGTCCACCGGGCCGATGGCCGTCATGTACTCGCGCCGGATGAGCGTGTAGCCCTCGCCGAGCGTCTCGATGCGGTCCGCGAGCAGCTCCTGCAGGTGCGCCTCCACACCGTCCTTGATCAGCCCCGGATCCACGCCGAGTTCGTGCGAGGAGTCGTGCAGTATCTCCTCCATCGTGATGATGAGCTTCTCGCCCGCCTTGTTGACGACGGTCCACACGCCCTCCTCGTCGCCCGTGCCTTCCTTCAGCGTGCACGGCGGCGACATCCAGTTCAGGGGCTTGTAGGCGCGGTCGTCCGCGTGGATCGAGACGCTGCCGTCCGCCTTGACCAGGATCAGACGGGGCGCTGACGGGAGGTGGGCGGTGAGCCGGCCCGCGTAGTCGACGGAGCACCGGGCAATGACGAGACGCATGGTCGGCAACGCTACTCGACGCACCGCGCCGCGCGCGATTCGGCTGCCGGAGCCCCCTGCCCGGCGGTTGACCGGTCCCCTGTGGGCCGTCCCATTTTTCCCTGGATCATCCGTGTTCACTTGTGGCCGATTGTGTGCCCAACCCGCCCTGTCTGTACGTGCATTCGCCTGGTGGGCCCTCGTTTCGTTGCCTACCGTAGAGAACGGGAGGTCGCGATGTGTGTACTCACCGTGTTCGGTATCGCGGACTCCCTTATCTGTCCGGCAACCCCTGCTCATCGGGGGTGCGAGAGGAGAACCCATGTCGCTCGACGTCTCACCGGCCCTACTCGACCAGGCCGAGCGAGGCGAGGTCGACGAAGCTGCCTTCGTCGACTGCGTCCGGACCTCCCTGCCCTACGCATGGGAGATGATCAGCTCCCTGGTGGCCCAGCTGAAGGTGGACGGCGGAGAGTTCGCCGACAACCAGACGCCCCCGCCGGACGAGCAGGCACGCGGTCAGCTGCTGCGTGCGCTTGCGAGTGACGCGATACGCGGCGCGCTGCAGCGGCACTTCGGTGTGCGACTGGCCTTCCAGAACTGCCACCGGGTGGCGGTCTTCCCGCTGGACGCCTCGGCCGACGAGAGGCTGGCCAGGTTCACGTCGGTGCGCGCTCAGCTGCTCAACCAGTCGCCGGAGCTCAGGGACTGCTGACGGGGCAGTCGCCTGCTTGCCGCTCCGCACGCGGGAGGTGCATTCAGTGCCGGGGCGGCAAGCCTCCGGGGACGGCCGGCCAGGGCTCTAGCCGAGGTGGGGGAGCACCTCGGCGCCGAGCCGTCGTACGTTCTCCTCGGTCGCCGCGAGATCGCCCGAGCCCTCGACGAGCAGGGCGAACCGGGAGATGCCGGTCCGCTCGGCGGTCGCCGCGAGCCGGTCGGCGCACAGTCGCGGGGTGCCGACGGGGTGCAGCCCGCAGAGCAGCTCGGTGTAGGCCAGCGGATCGCGCATGCGGCGGGTGCGGCCGTCGACCGTGACATGTGCGTCCAGGCCCTGTTTCAGCCAGCCCGGCATCGCCTTCAGCAGGGTCTCGACCGCGTCCGTGCGCCGGTCCGCGATCTGGCAGACGCCCGCCGAGACGTGCCCGGCGCCCCGGATCTCCTCGCCGGACCGTCCGGCCGCCCGCGCCCAGCGCTGCCACTGGGAGATCATCTCGGCCTTCTCCTCGTCGCCGACGTGCATCCCGAGAAGCATGGGCAGCCCGCGCTCGGCGGCCAGCCGCACGCTCGCCGGGGAGGTGCAGGCGACGACGACCTCGGGGCCGGGGAGCTCGTGCAGCGCCTCCGACGGGCGGGGCACCACGGGGACCTGGCGGAAGCTGAATCGTTCCCCCGAGGCCGACACCGACGCATCGCGCAGCCAGCGGACCAGCAGATCGAGTGATTCCGGGAACCCCTTCTCGTAGGCTTCGAGGCCCGTTCCGAAGACCTCGAGGTCGACCCACGGCCCGCCGCGTCCCACGCCCAGGGAGAACCGGCCGCCGCTCGTGACGTGCAGCAGCGCGGCCTGTTCGCCGAGCGCGACCGGGTGGACGGTGGGCAGCACGCTGACCGCCGTCCCCACCCTCAGGCGGCGGGTGCGGCCGAGCAGCAGCGCGGCCAGGGTGATGGCCGACGGGCACGTCCCGTACGGTACGAAGTGGTGCTCGGCCAGCCAGACCGCGTCCAGCCCCGCCTCCTCGGCCACCTCGGCGGTACGGACCGCGCGGTGCAGTGCCTCCCCTTGGCCCTGTCCCGGGAACTGGGCGGCCAACACGAAACTTCCTACACGCATTGCTTCTTCCTGCTTCCTCGGCTCCGACACGGAGCTCCCCCACTGGGCATAACCCCACGACACGTGCCGAGGACACGGCATGGCGAAGGGATTTCCGGATTGTCTGCGGAATCGGACACCCAGGAGGGGGACTTGTGGGGGTTGGTCGGGTATTCGGTTCCGGACGTGTACCCCTGTCGGCGCCGCGTAGGCTGGGGAAGAACCCGTCCCCCGCAGAACCCGGTGAGGTGTCCCGTGTCCCCGCGTCGCAACCGCCCCAAGGGTGCCGGCTCGTCCGGCCGGAGCGCCGAGGACGACGCAGCGAGCCGTTACGGCGGCTGGCAGTCCACGGAGAGCTGGCAGGGCGAGGAGTGGAGCGTGCGCCATGTCGCGGGCGCCAGCGCGGCCGGCAAGACCTACCGCTGCCCGGGTTGCGACCAGATGATCGGCTCGGGCGTCCCGCACGTGGTGGCCTGGCCCGAGCACGCCGGGGTGGACGACCGCCGGCACTGGCACAAGGCGTGCTGGAACGCCAAGGACCGCCGCACCACGCGGGTGCAGCGGTCCCGTAATGCGCCCAGGTTCTAGGGACTCGAGTCCTCTCGCCTCACACGTCCCGCTGTTGCAGCAGCGCCCAGGCACCGGCGCCGGCGGCGACCGTCACGCCCAGGATGATCCACAGCGGGTCCCAGCCGGAAGGACCGGAACTGGTGAGGGAGTTGGAGTAGAACACGCTCAACTGGTTCGGGATGGAGTACTCGAACAGGGCGGTGCGCACCTTCTCCAGCGACTGCGTGAACATGAACAGCGCGATGACCAGCGGGGCGAGGACGACACCGATCATGATGGTGATGCCGCCCGCCGAGTGCCGCAGCATCGAGCCGACGAGCAGGGAGACCAGGCCGAGCAGGGCCATGTAGAGGCTGACGCCGACCGTGCCCTTGAACCACTCCGCGCCGGAGGGCTGCCGGGCGCCGCTGCCGTCGATCATGGCCATCTGCATGAAGGCGACCAGCGCGGTGCACACCAGGGTGATCGTGAAGGCCAGCAGGAAGAACACCAGGGCCTTCGCCGCGAGCACGCGGCCCCGGCTGGGGCACGCCGTCATCGTCGTGCGGATCATGCCGGTGCCGTACTCCGATGCCGTGGTCAGCACGCCGAGCGTGATGACGCAGATGCTGCCCAGCAGCAGCCCGAAGAACCCCAGCGACAGCGGGTTCTCCTCACCGGAGAGGTTCGACGAGGAGTTGGCGATCACCAGGCCGGTCAGCAGCCCGATCCCGAGCACGATCAGGACGAACACACCGAGCGTCCACATCGTGGAGCGCACCGACTTGATCTTCGTCCACTCCGACGCGAGGGCGTGCCCCAGGTGGGTGCGGACGACGGGGATCGGCGAGGTGTAACCGGGGTACGGGCCACCGGCCGCCGCCTCCCAGGCGGGCGGCGCGGCCTGCGGCATCGGAGTCTGCGGCGTGCTCATCGGGCGTCCTCGGACTTGGTGGTGTCGACTGCGGGGGCGGGGGCGGCGGCTGCCTCCGGCGCAGGGGAGGCG
>NZ_MUBM01000276.1 GCF_002154505.1 Streptomyces carpinensis
CTCGACGTGCGCCCTCGCCCGCCCTCGTCTGAGCGACGGCCGGGCGACGGCGCACGTCGAGCACGAGCAGTCCCCCGTACGCATCCCGCGCAGGACAGCTGCGCGTCCCACAGGAGAACACCACCATGAGCAAGCGGAACAGCCAGTCGGCGAAGACGGCGGCCCGGGAGCGGCTGCGCGCCGAGCGCGAGCGCCAGGCCAAGCGCGCCAAGGCGAGGCGGCAGATCATCGTCGCCTGCTCGGTCGTCGCCGTACTGGCGGCGGCCGGCGGCATAGGCTACGCCGTCGTCCAGGCCAACAAGCCCGGTCACTGGGAGGCCGCGAAGGACCAGAAGCTGGTCAAGCCGGCCAACACCACCGGGGCGGACGGCACCACCGTCGTCATCGGCAAGAGCTCGGCCGCGAAGACCCTCGTGATGTACGAGGACCCGCGCTGCCCGGTCTGCGCCCAGTTCGAGCAGACGGTGGGCTCGACGGTGAAGAAGGACGTCGACGACGGCAAGTTCAAGATCCAGTACGTCGGTGCCACGTTCCTGGACAAGAACCTGACCGGTGAGGGCTCCAAGAACGCGCTCAGCGCCCTGGGCGCCGCGCTCAACGTCAGCCCCGAGGCCTTCCTCGAGTACAAGGCCGCGATGTACTCGACGAAGTGGCACCCCGAGGAGACCGACGACAAGTTCAAGGACGACGCCTACCTGATCAAGATCGCCGACACGGTCCCGGCCCTGAAGGGCAACGCGGCGTTCCAGAAGGCCGTGAAGGACGGCACCTACGACAGGTGGGCGCTGGAGGAGTCCAAGATCTTCGACAAGGACGGCGTGCAGGGCACCCCGACCCTGATGATGGACGGCAAGACGCTGACGGGCTCCGACGGCAAGAACGCGCCCATGACGGTGGCCGACTTCGACAAGGCGGTCGACGCGGCCCTCAAGGGCTGACCCCCGCTCGGGAACCGGCCACCGCGTGAAGGGTGGGCGAACTTTCGGAGTTCGCCCACCCTCTTCCATACCGATCAGTAACCTGATCGGCCGTGACCAGTCGATACAGATCAATCGCATCCTCGTCGGACACCGGCTCCCTGCCGCCCCGCCGCCGTACGGTCGTCAAGGCCGCGGCGGCGACCGCTGTCCTGACCGGCTCGCTCACCGCCGCTCTGCCGGCCCGCGCCGCCACGGACGCCCCGGCCTTCCTGCACGGCGTCGCCTCCGGCGACCCGCTGCCCGACGGCGTCCTGCTGTGGACCCGGGTCACCCCGGCCCCGGAGGCCATACCGGGCTCCGGGCTCGGCCCGGACACCGAGGTGAGCTGGGTCGTGGCCAGGGACAAGGCGCTGACGAACATCGTCGCCAAGGGGTCCCTCACGGCGACGGCCGCCTCCGACCACACCGTGAAGGCCGACATCCGCGGCCTGGAGCCGGCCACCGACTACTGGTTCCGCTTCTCGGCCGGCGGCACCGACTCCCCGGTGGCGCGCACCCGCACCGCGCCGGCTGCGAACGCGAACGTGCCCGGCCTGCGGTTCGGCGTGGTCTCCTGCGCCAACTGGGAGGCGGGCTACTTCTCCGCCTACCGTCACCTCGCCGCCCGGGGCGACCTGGACGCCTGGCTGCACCTCGGCGACTACGTCTACGAGTACAAGTCCGGCGAGTACGCGGCCCGCGGCACGGTCGTCCGCCCGCACGCGCCGGCCAACGAGATCATCACCCTCGCCGACTACCGCACCCGGCACGCCGAGTACAAGACCGACCCCGACCTCCAGGCCCTGCACCACAGGGCACCGGTCATCGCGATCTGGGACGACCACGAGTTCGCGGACAACGCCTGGTCGGGCGGCGCGGTCAACCACACCGAGGGTGCCGAGGGCACCTGGAGCGCCCGCACGGCGGCGGCCAAGCAGGCCTACTTCGAGTGGATGCCGGTGCGCCCGGCGATCGCCGGCACCACCTACCGCCGGCTGCGCTTCGGCAAGCTCGCCGACCTGTCCCTGCTCGACCTGCGCTCCTTTCGCTCGCAGCAGGCCTCCACGGCCGACGGCTCGGTCGACGACCCGGACCGCACGATCACGGGGCGGGCCCAACTCGACTGGCTCAAGGCGGGTCTGAAGACGTCCGACACCACCTGGCGGCTGGTCGGCAACTCGGTGATGATCTCCCCCTTCGTCGTCGGCTCGCTCTCCGCGGACCTGCTCAAGCCGCTGGCCAAGCTGCTCGGGCTGCCGCAGGAGGGTCTGGCCGTCAACACCGACCAGTGGGACGGCTACACCGACGACCGCCGGGAACTGCTGGCCCATCTGCGCTCCAACGGCATCCGCAACACCGTCTTCCTGACCGGTGACATCCACATGGCGTGGGCCAACGACGTGCCGGTGGACGCCGGTACGTACCCGCTGTCGCCGTCGGCCGCCACGGAGTTCGTGGTCACCTCGCTGACCTCCGACAACCTCGACGACATCGTCAAGGCCCCCGAGGGCACGGTCTCGGCGGTCGCCGCGCCGGTGATCCGCGCCGCCAACCGGCACGTCCACTGGGTCGACACCGACCGGCACGGCTACGGCGTCCTGGACATCACCGCCGAGCGCGCGCAGATGGACTACTACGTCCTGTCCGACCGCACCAGCCCGGACGCGGCCTCCGCCTGGGCCCGTTCCTACCGCACCCGAAGCGGCACGCAGAAGGTCGAGCGGACGTACGACCCGGTCTGACGCGCTCTTGGGCCGAGAGCAGCCCCGGAGGGTGCGAAAGCGTCCCCAGAGCTTCTCGAGGAGCCCTCAGAGGTTCTCGAGGAAGCCGAGCGCCACCCGCCAGGTGGCCTCGGCGGCCTCCGCGTCGTAGTCCGGCAGGCCGGGATCGGTGTAGAGGTGCCCTGCCCCGGCGTAGCGGTAGACCTCCACGTCGGCGCCGATCCGGCCCATCTGCAGGTACCAGGCGCTCAGCCAGTCGTCCGTCTCGAACGGGTCGGGTTCGGCCACGTGGAGCTGGACCGGCAGGTCGTCCACGTGCACGCCCGGGGCGATGTCCGAGGTGCCGTGCAGGAGCAGCAGCCCACGGGCCTTGTCGTCGCCGAGGGCGAGGGTCTGGGCGATGGAGGCGCCGAGCGAGAACCCGGCGTACACCAGTCCTCGCTCGGAGTAGGGCGCGGCGGCCAGCACGGCCCGCTTCAGCAGCTCGTCCTTGCCGACGCCGTCCTCGAAGGCCATGCCCTCCTCGACCGAGTCGAACGTGCGGCCCTCGAAGAGATCCGGCGTCCACACCTCGTGTCCGGCCGCGCGCAGCCGGTCGGCGGCCTCGCGCACCGCGGGTCTGAGGCCATGGGTCGAGTGGAAGAGCATGATGTTCATGAGCCCATGGTGCCAGCCGGGGAATGAGACAAGACTCATGTTCAGGCCCGGCCGTCGGCGGTTACCTTCGCAGACATGGAGAACGTACTCCGACCGCTGATCGTGGTCGGTGGCTCAGTAGTCCTCACCCTGGTGATCGGCTGGGCCACCGACCTTCTGCTGCGCAAGGCCGACGAACGGCATCACGAGACACCCCTGTGGGGTCTGCTGCGCCGGGCCCGGGTGCCCTACCAGCTCGTGCTGTGCGCCGCGCTGCTCAGAGGCTCATACGACCAGGCCAAGCTGCTGGAGGAGCACAAGGCGGGCGTCGGACGGACGCTGACCCTGGTGCTGATCGGGTCCGCCGCCTGGCTGACGATCCGGATCGCGGCGGCGGTCGTCGAGACCTCCTACTCGCGCTACGCCAGCGCCCGCGCCCACCGGGACCCGGCCCGGGTGCGCCGGGTGCGCACGCAGGTCGAGCTGATCATGCGGGTGGTCTCGGCGATCGTCATCGTGGTCGCGGCGGCCTCCATGCTGCTGACCTTCCCGGCGATGCGCACGGCCGGAACCTCGCTGCTGGCCTCGGCCGGTGTCCTCGGCATCGTCGCCGGTGTCGCCGCGCAGTCCACGCTGAGCAACCTGTTCGCCGGGCTGCAGATCGCCTTCGGCGACATGGTGCGCATCGGCGACACCGTGGTCGTGAACGAGGAGTGGGGCACGGTCGAGGAGATCACGCTGACCTTCCTGACCGTACGGACCTGGGACGAGCGCCGGATCACGATGCCGGTGTCGTACTTCACCTCCAACCCGTTCGAGAACTGGTCCCGCGGGACCCCGCAGATGACCGGCACCGTCTTCTGGCACCTCGACCACTCCGCGCCCCTGGAGGCGATGCGCGAGAAGCTGCGCGACATCCTGCGCGAGTGCCCGGCCTGGGACGGCCGCGCCTACAACCTGCACATCACGGACACCACGCCGAACACCGTCCAGATCCGGGCGCTGATGACGGCGAAGGACGCCGACGACATCTGGACGGTGCGGGTCGCGGTGCGCGAGGAGATGATCCGCTGGCTGAGCGCGGAGCACCCGTACGCCCTGCCCCGCGTCAACACGGCCCACGTGGTGCCGCACCGGCGCGCCGCCGAGCAGGTCAATGACCGCGTTCCGCACCGCCGTTGACCTGGATGATCTGAGAGGTGATGTGGCCGGCGGCCGGGGAGGCCAGCCAGTGGAGGGTGGCGGCGACGTCGCCCGGGGTGCCGGGGCGGCCGGTGGAGGTCTCGGCGATGAGACGCTCGCGGCGGGCCTCGTCCATCGCGTCGCCGAAGAAGTCGGTGTCCTCGACGTACCCGGGCGCGACCGCGTTCACCGTGATCCCGTGCGGGCCCAACTCCCGCGCCAGGTCGTGGATGTAGGGATGCAGGGCCGCCTTGGAGGCGGCGTAGGCGCCGCTCCCGGAGCCCCGGTAGGCGGCGATGGAGCTCAGGAACAGCACGCGCCCGCCCGGTTCGGCGAGCCGGTGCTTGAGTGCCTCGGTGAGCAGCACCGCGGTCAGGGTGTTGATCCGGAAGTTGACCTTCCAGTTGTCGGCGACGAGGTCGAGCGGGTCCTCCCGCTCGACCTGGGGCTCCAGCCTGCCGGAGCCTCCCGCGCTGTGGACCAGCACGTCCACGGCGCCCAGTTCCTCGGCCACGAACCGGGCGGCCCCCCGTACGCCGTCGACGTCACTGAGGTCGGCGGCGTGTGTGAGCGCCCCCGGTACCTCGGCCTTGCGCAGCACCTCCTCCCGCCGCCCGAGCAACAGGACCCGGTCCCCGTGGGCCGCGAACACCTGCGCCGTGGCCAGCCCGATCCCCGTACCGCCACCACTGATCACCACGTTGCGAGTCATGAGCAGAGCCTAGAACCGCGACAGCGCACCGCCCGGCAACCCGGGGACGCGGCGGCGGGTGTTCACCGCAGACTGCGCACGTCGAGGTGGCGCAGCACCCGGTCGACGATCTCCGGGTCGGCGCCGGGCTCGCTGCGTGCGGCCAGCACCTCGTGGCGCGCAGCGCTCAGCATCTCGCTCTGGATCCGCCGCACCCGCTTCAGCCGCCGCACCCGGTGCTCCTGCGCCTCCCGGCGCTCCTCGTCGCCGATCTGCGGGGTGATCCGCAGCCCGATCTCGAACGCCCGCCGCTGCATCAGCTCGGACAGCTCGTCCGGCAGGTCCTCGACCGACTCGATCTCCCGCAGCCGCCGCTTGGCCGCCTTCGCCGCCCGCACGGCCAGCTCCCTCTCGAACGCCTTCTCCCGCTCGGTGTCCGCACGCACCCCCAGCCGCTTCACGAGCCACGGCAGGGTGAGCCCCTGGACCACCAGGGTCACCATGATCACCCCGAAGGCGATGAACACGATCTCGCTGCGGTCGGGGAACGGCGCGCCGCTGTCCGTCTTCAGCGGCACCGCGAGCGCCAGCGCCACCGAGGCCACGCCGCGCATCCCCGACCACCACATGACGACGGTCTCCCGCCAGCCCGTCGGGATGTCCTCCTCGTAGTCCCGCGAGGCGTGCAGGCGTTTGGTGAGCCAGCTCGCCGGCAGCAGCCACAGCAGCCGTACGAACACCACCACGGCCACGATCGCCCCGGCCCAGCCGAGCAGCTCGCTCCAGCGGCCGGAGGCGGTCCGGATGGCGTTGTGCAGCTCAAGGCCGATCAGCCCGAAGGCCACGCCCGTGACGAGCGTGTCGACCACGTCCCAGACCGTGTGCCCGGCCAGCCGGGTCAGCACGTCGTCGGCGTCGGCGGCGTACTCGGCCAGGAACAGCGCGGTGGTGAGCACGGCCAGGACGCCGGAGCCGTGCAGTTCCTCGGCCAGGACGTAGGACGCGTACGGCACGAGCAGCGTCAGCCCGATCTGCAGGGTCGCGTCCTCCAGCAGACCCAGCAGCTTGTTCGCGCCCCAGCCGAGCGCCACGCCGACGACCACCGCGACCACCGCGGACAGCACCAGGTCGAGACCGGCCCGCCAGGCCGAGAACTCCCCGCTGACGGCGGCGGCGATCGCGACGTGGTAGAGCACGATGGCCGTGACGTCGTTGAACAGCCCCTCGCCCTCCAGGATCGACACCAGGCGGCGCGGCAGGCCGAGCTGACCGGCCACGGCGGTCGCCGCGACCGGGTCGGGCGGGGCGACGAGCGCCCCGAGCGCCACGGCGGCGGCGAGCGGCAGCCCCGGCACGATGGTGTGGGCGACGGCGGCGACGCAGATGGTGGTGACGAACACCAGCGCCACGGCCAGCAGGAAGATCGGTCGTCTGTTCGCCGCGAACTGCCGCCAGGAGGTGCGCCGCACGGCGGCGTAGAGCAGCGGCGGCAGCAGGGCGGGCAGGATCAGCTCGGGCGGGACGTTGACGTTCGGTACGAAGTCCAGGACCGCGAGGACGATCCCGAGGAGAGTCATCAGAACCGGCGCGGGCAGGCCGAGCCGGTCCCCGACCGGGACGCTGATCACGGCCCCGAGCAGGACGATGAACAGCAGGGCCAACTGATCCACGCTCAGCGCTCCGGAGGGTCGGTCGTGCACAGGGCAGGCCTCCAGCCTGCCATGTCACGCTTCTCCCCGGCCTCCTCGGCCCCGCGCCCTACAGAGAGCGCCGCATCGCCCGGTGCGGGATCCCGGCGTCCGGGAACTCCGGGCCGTACGCCTCGTACCCCAGCCGTTCGTAGAAGCCCAGCGCGTGGGTCTGCGCGTGCAGGTCCACCGCCGCGAGGCCACGCTCGCGGGCCGCGTCCTCGATGGCGCGCACCAGGGCCGCGCCGACGCCCAGCCCGCGGGCCTTCTCGGTGACGGCGAGCCGCCCGAGGGAGCCGACGGCGGGGTCGCCGCCCGTCTTGGCGGCGGCCGCCTCGCCGTGCAGCAGCCGTCCGGTGCCGAGCGGTGTGCCGTCGTCGCGGACGGCTAGCACATGGAGGGCGACGGCGTCGTAGGAGTCGTACTCGATCTCCTGGGGGACGCCCTGTTCGACGACGAAGACCTCCTTGCGCACCGCGAAGCAGGCCTCGCGGTCGGCGGGGTCCTCGGCGACGCGTGTGGTGTACGACGTGCTGCTCAGCGGGCCGCTCATGCGTAGGTCTCCTCGCGCACCCGGTCCAGGGCCTTCTGCAGGTCCTCGGGGTAGTCGCTGGTGAACTCCACCCACCCGCCGTCGCCGGGGTGCTCGAAGCCGAGGCGCACGGCGTGCAGCCACTGCCGGGTCAGCTTCAGCCGCCGGGCGAGCGTGGGGTCGGCGCCGTAGGTGAGGTCGCCGACGCAGGGGTGGCGGTGGGCGGCCATGTGGACGCGGATCTGGTGGGTGCGCCCGGTCTCCAGCTTCACGTCCAGCAGGGAGGCCGCGCGGAAGGCCTCGATCAGGTCGTAGTGGGTGACGGACGGCTTGCCCTCGGCCGTGACCGCCCACTTGTAGTCGTGGTTCGGATGCCGGCCGATGGGCGCGTCGATGGTGCCGCTGGTCGGGTCGGGGTGGCCCTGGACGAGGGTGTGGTAGCGCTTGTCGACCGTGCGCTCCTTGAACTGGCGCTTGAGCGACGTGTACGCGTACTCGGACTTGGCGACCACCATCAGGCCCGAGGTGCCGACGTCGAGGCGGTGCACGATGCCCTGGCGCTCGGCCGCTCCGGAGGTCGAGATGCGGTACCCGGCGGCGGCCAAGCCACCGATGACCGTGGGTCCCGTCCAGCCGGGGCTGGGGTGCGCGGCGACGCCGACCGGCTTGACGATCACGACCACGTCCTCGTCGTCGTGCACGATCTCCATGCCCTCGACCGGTTCGGCGACGACCTGAACGGGCGCCGGTGCCTGCGGCATCTCGACCTCCAGCCAGGCCCCGCCGCGCACCCGCTCGGACTTGCCGACCGCCGCGCCGTCGACCAGCACCTTGCCGGCGGCGGCCAGCTCGGCCGCCTTCGTGCGGGAGAAGCCGAACATGCGGGAGATGGCGGCGTCGACGCGCTCGCCCTCCAGACCGTCGGGCACGGGCAGGGTACGGATCTCGGGAAGCGTGCTCACCCGTCGAGTATGCCGGACGGGTCCGACGGCCCCGTACGCGAGTGCCGGGCGCCCGGGCCCGGGTGATGCCCGTCAGTCCCGGTGGACGGTGCCGTCCGGGTCCAGGCCGCGGAAGGAGAGCAGCACGATCAGGATGCCGCCGCAGACGATCGCGGAGTCGGCGAGGTTGAAGACGGCGAAGTGCTGGGGGGCGATGAAGTCGACGACCGCGCCCTCGAAGACGCCGGGCGCGCGGAAGATCCGGTCGGTGAGGTTGCCCAGCGCTCCGCCGAGCAGCAGACCGAGGGCGATCGCCCACGGCACGCTGTAGAGCTTGCGGGCGAGCCGGGTGATCACCACGATCACGGCGGCGGCGATCACCGTGAAGATCACCGTGTAGGCCTCGCCGAAGCTGAAGGCGGCACCGGCGTTGCGGATCGCCTCCAGCTGCAGCCAGTCCCCGAGGATCTTCACCGGCGGGTGGTTCTCCAGCTTGGCGACCACGAGGAGCTTGCTGATCAGGTCGAGGGCGTACGCGAAGGCCGCGACCGTGAACAGCACGGCGATCCGGCGCCGCCCGCGGGGCCGCTCGGCCGTGGCCTCCCCGGCCGTGGTGGACTCACCCGCGTGCGAGGAGGTGCCGGCCGGATCGGGGGTCCCGCCGGCCGGGCCCGCGGGCTCCGCCGGGCCGTTCGCCGCCGTGCCGTCGGTGCCGGACCCGCCTGCCGGGGCACCCGGGCCGGACCGCCGGCCCGGCGCCGTGTTGCCGCCGGGCCCGTCCTGCGCCGGCCGTGCCGCATCCGGGGTGTCCGGCGTACCGATGATGCGCTCCGCCTCTGCCACGTGAGTCCCTCAACCTAGGTACCTGACTGAGGACGAGAGTACGGCACGTCCCACACCCGGTTCAGTACCGGCGTTCCTGCTTCTGCTTGCACTCCACGCACAGGGTGGCCCGCGGAAAGGCCTGCATGCGCGCCTTGCCGATGGGGTTGCCGCAGTTCTCGCACAGGCCGTAGGTGCCCGCGTCCAGCCGGTCCAGGGCGCGCTCGGTCTGGACGAGCATCTCGCGCGCGTTGGCGGCGAGCGCCATCTCGTGCTCGCGCGTGATGTTCTTGGCACCGGTGTCCGCCTGGTCGTCGCCCGCGCCGTCGCCCGAGTCCCGCATCAGGCCCGCGAGGGACTCCTCGGACGAGGTGATCTCGGTGCGCAGCCGCTCCATCTCGGACTGCAGTTCCGCGCGGGCCTCCGCCACCTCCTCCTCGGTCCATGGATCCTCGCCGGGGCGCACCGCGAGGTCGCCCGGGTCCACCGGCGCGGAGAGGCGTGCCTTGGGCACGGCGGTCTTGGCCGCCGTGGCCGTACCAGGAGTCTTCTTAGCAACCACTGTCGTGGCTCCCGTCTGCTTCGCGGCCCGAGCCGCGCCGACCTTCTTGCCCGTGCTCTTCCTGCCCGCGCCGTCACCGTCTCCACCCCGCGCGGGAGTGCCCGCCTCGTCGGCGGCCCTTGCGGAGGCGCCCTGGGCGGCGGAGCCGTCGCCCGAGACGCCCTTCGCGGCCGTCACCCTCCTGCCGCCGCTCCTGCCGGTGCCGGCTGCCGCCCTGTCGGCCGCCCCGGTCCGGGAGGCGGGCCCGTCGGAGGCGGTCCTGGGGGCGCTTTGCCTGGGGGCCGCTTCGGAGGCGGCTTCCTTCGCCGCGGGCGTCGGGGATGCCGGGTCCTTGGCGACCGTCCTCCCCGAGGCCGTCCCCCTGGACTCCGACGCCGCCCCCTTGGGTGCCGTCGCCTTGGGCGCCGTAGCCTTGGGCGCCGCCTGCCGCGCGGAGGCCTTCTTGCCGCCGGTGGCCTTCGCCCGCGTGGTGCCCTTGCCGTGGGGTTCCTCCCGCCCGTGCTCGTCCGCCGCCCGTCTCTTCCCGGTCGTCGTCGCCGCAGCCGTCCTCGACGCGGTCCTCCGCCGCGCGGGTGCGTCCGTGGCCGCCGCCCTCTTGGCCGCGGCCTTCGTCGTCTTCGGGTCCGTCGTCCTCGCGGCCGCGGGCGCGTCGCGGGTGCTCCGCATCCCGTTCACGTCCGTGGCCGCGCCGCCGGAGGCATCCGAACCCCGGGACCTGCCGGACGCCGACTGCTCGGCGGTCTTCTTCGCCACCATGCCCGCGGCCCCTTCACATATTGTGATCTTGCTCGCGAATCGTGCTGGGACGATAAATCGACTCGAGTCCCGCGGCAACGGGGCACGCCGCCCGATTCGCCCGCCTCGCGCGTACCGCTCGGCCGGCATGCATGCGTTGTGCCCAGCTCCTCGCCGGGTAATCCGACCAGCTGCACGTCCTCCGACTCGAACCCGGCGCACCTCGCCGTTCGGGTCACCGCGCGCACCCCCGCCGGACCCGGTCTCCGCTCGCCCCACACCCCCGCGCGCGGGCTCCGCACCGCCCCGGCGCGCGAAAACCGGTCGGCCGCCGTCCCCGGGGCGCCGTACACTGGGCGGAGCGAGAAGCGTGGATGGGGACGAGTAGCGGCGTACGCAGCCCAGAGCGACCCGGGGACGGTGTGAGCCCGGGGGCGAGCGCGACGTGAAGATCACCCCGGAGCCGCCGGAAGAACGCCCCAGCGAGGCAGCAGGGGCCAGTAGAGCCGGCATCGCGACCCCAATGAGGGGGCTCGTCGGGCGTACGGCGCACCGGGGAGCCAAGGAGGGTGGTACCGCGGGAGCGCGCCGCACACGGCGTAGGAAGCACGAAGGCTCTCGTCCCTCCGACGGAAGGCAGTACGTCCGCCGGAGGAAGATCGATGACGCAGTACCGCCAGGTGCCCGCCCAGGTCGACCTGCCCGCGCTCGAGCACGCGGTGCTCGACTTCTGGCGCGAGCAGAAGATCTTTGCCAAGAGCCTGGAGCAGTCCGAGGGCCGCCCCGAGTGGGTGTTCTACGAGGGCCCGCCCACCGCCAACGGCATGCCAGGCGCCCACCACATCGAGGCGCGCGTCTTCAAGGACGTCTTCCCCCGCTTCCGCACCATGCGCGGCTACCACGTGGCGCGGAAGGCCGGCTGGGACTGTCACGGCCTGCCCGTGGAGCTGGCCGTCGAGAAGGAGCTGGGCTTCTCCGGCAAGCAGGACATCGAGGCGTACGGCATCGCCGAGTTCAACGCGAAGTGCCGCGAGTCCGTCACCCGGCACACCGACGCCTTCGCCGAGCTGACGACCCGCATGGGCTACTGGGTCGACCTCGACGACGCCTACCGCACGATGGACCCCGAGTACGTGGAATCCGTCTGGTGGTCGCTGAAGGAGATCTTCGGCAAGGGCCTGCTGGTCCAGGACCACCGTGTCGCCCCCTGGTGCCCGCGCTGCGGCACCGGCCTGTCGGACCACGAGCTGGCACAGGGCTACGAGACCGTCGTCGACCCGTCCGTCTACGTCCGCTTCCCGCTCACCTCGGGCCCGCTTGCCGGCGACGCCGCGCTCCTGGTGTGGACGACGACCCCCTGGACGCTGGTGTCCAACACGGCCGTCGCCGCGCACCCGGACGTCACCTACGTCGTCGCGACGAAGGGCCCCGAAGGCGCGGAGAAGCTGGTCGTCGCCGAGCCGCTGGTCGCCAAGGCCCTCGGCGAGGGCTGGGAGGCCACCGGCCAGACCTTCACCGGCGCCGAGATGGAGCGCTGGACGTACCAGCGCCCCTTCGAGCTCGTGGACTTCCCGGAGACCGAGGGCGGCACGCACTACGTCGTCAACGCCGAGTACGTCACCACCGAGGACGGCACGGGTCTGGTCCACCAGTCCCCCGCCTTCGGTGAGGACGACCTCAAGGTCTGCCGCTCCTACGGCCTGCCCGTGGTCAACCCGGTCCTCCCGGACGGCACCTTCGAGCCGGACGTCCCGCTGGTCGGCGGCGTCTTCTTCAAGAAGGCCGACGAGCAGCTCACCGAGGACCTCCAGCGGCGCGGCCTGCTCTTCAAGCACCTGCCGTACGAGCACAGCTACCCGCACTGCTGGCGCTGCCACACCGCGCTGCTGTACTACGCGCAGCCTTCCTGGTACATCCGCACCACGGCGATCAAGGACCGGCTGCTCCAGGAGAACGAGAAGACCAACTGGTTCCCGGAGACCGTCAAGCACGGCCGGTACGGGGACTGGCTGAACAACAACATCGACTGGGCGCTGTCCCGCAACCGCTACTGGGGCACCCCGCTGCCCATCTGGCGCTGCGAGGACGACCACCTCACCTGCGTCGGCTCCCGTGCCGAGCTGACCGGGCTGACCGGCACCGACCAGTCGGCCCTCGACCCGCACCGCCCGTTCATCGACGAGATCACCTTCGCGTGCCCGGAGTGCGGCAAGACGGCCACGCGCGTGCCGGAGGTCATCGACGCCTGGTACGACTCGGGTTCCATGCCCTTCGCGCAGTGGGGCTACCCCTACAAGAACAAGGAACTGTTCGAGAGCCGGTACCCCGCGCAGTTCATCTCCGAGGCCATCGACCAGACCCGCGGCTGGTTCTACACGCTGATGGCGGTCGGCACGCTGGTGTTCGACAAGTCGTCGTACGAGAACGTCGTGTGCCTGGGCCACATCCTCGCCGAGGACGGCCGCAAGATGTCCAAGCACCTGGGCAACATCCTGCAGCCGATCCCGCTCATGGACCAGCACGGCGCGGACGCGGTGCGCTGGTTCATGGCGGCCGGCGGCTCTCCGTGGGCGGCCCGCCGGGTCGGCCACGGCACCATCCAGGAGGTGGTGCGCAAGACCCTCCTCACGTACTGGAACACGGTCGCCTTCCAAGCCCTGTACGCCCGCACGTCGAACTGGGCGCCGTCCGAGGCCGACCCGGCCCCGGCCGACCGTCCGGTGCTGGACCGCTGGCTGCTGAGCGAGTTGCACGCCCTGACCGACCAGGTCACGCAGGCGCTGGAGGCCTACGACACCCAGCGCGCCGGCAAGCTGCTGTCCGCGTTCGTCGACGACCTGTCCAACTGGTACGTGCGCCGCTCGCGTCGCCGCTTCTGGCAGGGCGACAAGGCGGCGCTGCGCACGCTGCACGAGGTCGTCGAGACAGTGACGAAGCTGATGGCGCCGATCACGCCGTTCATCACCGAGCGGGTCTGGCAGGACCTGGTCGCGCCGGTCACCCCGGGCGCCCCGGAGTCCGTCCACCTGGCCTCCTGGCCCCAGGCGGACCTCACCGCCATCGAGCCGGAGCTGTCGCAGCAGATGGTGCTGGTGCGCCGGCTCGTGGAGCTGGGCCGGGCGACGCGCGCGGAGTCGGGTGTGAAGACCCGTCAGCCGCTGCGGCGCGCGCTGGTCGCGGTGGCGGGCTTCGACTCCCTGGACCGCGAGCTGCACGCGCAGATCACGGAGGAGCTGAACGTCTCCTCGCTGGCGTCGCTGTCCGAGGTCGGCGGCTCGCTGGTGGACACCACCGCGAAGGCCAACTTCCGGGCGCTGGGCAAGCGGTTCGGCAAGCGCGTCCAGGACGTCGCCAAGGCCATCGCGAACGCCGACGCGGCTGCGCTGTCGCTGGCGCTGCGCGAGGGCACGGCGTCGGTGGAGGTCGACGGTGAGACGATCACGCTCGCCCCGGACGAGGTGATCATCACCGAGACCCCGCGCGAGGGCTGGTCGGTCGCCTCCGACTCGGGTGCGACGGTCGCGCTGGACCTGGAGATCACCGAGGAGCTGCGTCGTGCGGGCCTGGCCCGGGATGCGATCCGGCTGATCCAGGAGGCCCGCAAGAACAGCGGTCTCGACGTGGCCGACCGCATCGCGCTGCGCTGGGTGTCCACGGACCCGGCGGTCATCTCGGCGCTGTCCGAGCACGCGGACCTGATCGCCGAGGAGGTGCTGGCGACCGACTTCGCGCAGGGCGAGGCGGACGACACCTACGGGGACGTGTTCACCGACGAGGGGCTGTCCCTGACGTTCCGTCTGCGCAAGGCGTGACCCCGCCGGGGGCGGGCGCCCGAAGGGTGTCCGCCCCCGGCACTCCGGCCCTACCCGGCCCGGGCTCCTCCCGGGACCGCCGGACGGGTGGGACCGGACGTGTGTTCTGGGACGAGTCGGGGCTTGTCGCGCCCGCGCGGCGGGGCCGCATGTCGGCACGGGCCCGCGCCCCTGAGATCCCGACGGCCCCCGCGGAGGGAGCCCTGGAGCAACAGAACGGCCCCGGAGGAAACCTCCGGGGCCGTTCTTGCAGGCTGCCGACGCCTTTGTCGCAGAAACCCGTCAGGGCCTCGTCAGTTGTCGTCCTCGTCGATCAGGAAGCCGCGCATCGGGGACGGGGCCTGGCCCATCGGGGACGGGCCCTGCGGGCGCACCGGTGCCATCGGCTGGGTCATCGCCGGGGACATCTGCTGCTGGCCGCCGTAGGACGGGCCGGACGGGCTGGGCGAGCCACCCATCGTCTGGTTGCCGCCGTAGGACGGGGCGCCGGCGCCGGCCGGAGCCATGGAGGGCGCCGGGGACGGCGGCAGCGACGCGGTCGCCGGGGTGCGCGGCGGAGCCAGGGAGTCGTCGGCCTGGGTCTCCAGCTGACGCAGCTGCGACTCCAGGTACGACTTCAGCCGCGTGCGGTACTCGCGCTCGAAGCCGCGCAAATCCTCGACCTTGCGCTCCAGCGTGGCGCGGGCGGACTCCAGGGAGCCCATCGCGACGCGGTGCTTCTCCTGCGCGTCCCGCTCCAGCGCGTCGGCCTTGGCGCGGGCGTCGCGCTCGAGGCCCTCGGCACGCGAACGCGCCTCGCCGACGATCTTGTTGGCCTCGGAACGCGCCTCGGCGATCGCCTGGTCGGCGGTCTGCTGGGCCAGCGACAGGACGCGCGCGGCGCTGTCGCCACCGGGGCCCTGACCCATCGGGCCGGGACCGCCCATGGGACCGGGGCCGCCCATCGGGCCCGGACCCATCTGGCCCTGCATCGGGCCCTGACCCATCGGACCAGGACCCTGGCCCATCGGGCCGGGACCCTGCGGGCCCTGTCCGCCGGGGCCGGCGGGCAGCTGCGGGGCACCGCTCGGCAGCTGGGGCGGGCCACCCATGGGGCCACCCATCTGCTGCTGCGGCGGGCCCGATATCCCGGCGGGCACCGGAGCGCCCGGACCTCGCATGCCCTGCTGCGGCATGCCGCCCTGCTGCTGATGCTGCGGCTGGTGCTGCGGCTGGTCCTGCTGCTCCGGGGGCTTGCGCATGTTCTGCTGGTTCTGGGCGGCGGCGCGGGTGGCCGCGGCCAGCTTGGCGCGCAGGTCCTCGTTCTCACGGAGCAGACGGGTCAGCTCGGCCTCGACCTCGTCGAGGAAGGCATCGACCTCGTCCTCGTCATAGCCTTCTCGGAGACGGACGGTCGTGAACTGCTTGTTCCGCACGTCCTCGGGGGTCAACGGCATCTCTTCACCTCAACGTAGTCATCGGCAGTCGGCAAGACCGTATCGTCCACTGTCACCTCGCCAGGTTCCCCACGATGGCGATCAGAACGTAGACGATGATCATCAGTACGAAGAAGGACAGGTCGAGCGCCACGCCCCCGAGACGCAGCGGCGGGATGAACCGCCGCAGAAGCTTCAGCGGTGGATCGGTGACAGTGTAGGTGGCCTCAAGAACGACCACCATCGCCTTGCCGGGTTGCCACGAGCGGGCGAACTGGAACACGTAGTCCATGACCAGCCGGAAGATCAGCACGATGAGGAACACCATCAGCGCGATGTAGAGAACCTCCATGGCCACGCCCATGATCGGTGCTTCCCTCTCCCCTGTTCCGTGCCTGTCTTCCGGTGTGCGTCTCAGCTCTGGTTGAAGAACCCGCCCTCTGCGATGCGGGCCTTGTCCTCCGCCGTGACATCGACGTTAGCAGGCGACAACAGAAACACCTTCTGCGTCACCCGCTCGATGCTGCCGTGAAGACCAAACACCAAACCGGCGGCAAAGTCGACAAGTCGCTTCGCGTCTGTGTCATCCATCTCAGTGAGATTCATGATCACCGGGGTGCCCTCACGGAAGTGTTCCCCGATGGTACGGGCCTCGTTGTAGGTCCGGGGGTGAAGCGTGGTGATCCGGTACGGCTCACGTTCGGACACGACCTTGGGCATGATCACCGGTGCGTTCTTCTCCAGGCTTGCGCGTTCTTGTGTGATGGATGCCACGGGCGCGATGCGCGCGGGACGCCCGGATTCCGCCGGAAGCGAAGCGGAATGGGACACGGGTTCGCGGGGTGCCGGAGGCTGCACCACACGTACCGGTTCGTCCCTTTGCGGCTGGTGTGTTCCGTGTGACAGATGCGACGGCTCGTGCCGTCGGCGGTCCCGCTCGGGCTCCGGGTCCAGTTCGGGCTCGAACTCGTCATCGGGGTCGAATCCCCGGCCGTCGTACCCATCGTCCTCCACGAGGCCGAGGTAGACCGCCATCTTGCGCATCGCGCCGGCCATGCTCTGAGTCCTCCGCTCTGTGGTGGATCCGCTGACGACCGCCAAGTCCCCGCGATCCACGAGGTCGTTGCGCCTTCTTCGGCGGTATTGACCATATTTTCTGCTGTGGTCCGACTTCTTGGCGACGTTACCCGAGCCTGGGGCGGACTCCGAGTACCGCGGTGCCGACGCGCACATGTGTCGCCCCGGCGGCCACGGCCTGCTCGAGGTCCGCGCTCATCCCTGCCGAGACCATGGTGGCAGCCGGATGGGTCGTGCGCAGGTGGGTCGACAAATCCATGAGCCGCTCGAACGCCGCCTGTTCGTGCCCGGCGTACTCGCCGGTCAGCGGCGCGACGGTCATCAGCCCGTCGATGCGCAGTCCCTCGGATCGGGCGACAAGGTCGGCCAACTCTTCGATTCCGCCCGGGGCCACGCCTCCGCGCTCGCCCCGGCCGCTCTCGCCGGCGTCCAGGGCGACCTGGATGAGGCAGCCCAGTTCCCGCCCGGCCCGCACGGCCTCCTTCGACAGCGCCTTGACGAGCCGGGACCGGTCGACGGACTGCACGACGTCCGCATAACCCACCACGGATCGCACTTTGTTGGTCTGAAGTTGACCGACAAAATGCCAACTGAGGGGGAGATCCGAGCATTCGGCGGCCTTGGGCGCCGCCTCCTGGTCACGGTTCTCGGCGACATGACGCACACCGAGTTCCGACAGGATCCGCACGTCCTGCGCCGGGTAGGTCTTGGTGACCACGATGAGGGTCACCTCCTCCCGCGGGCGGCCCGCGGCCGCGCACGCGGCGGCGATGCGCTCCTCAACCTCCGCCAGATTCCCGGCGATTTCGTCCCTACGGTCCGTCATGCCCCATCAGTCCAGCCAGACATAGCCCGCGAGCCGACCGGTGCTGCGGTCGCGGCGGTACGAGAAGTGATCCATCGACTCCCGGGTGCACACCGGCGACTGCTCCCGGTCGCGCACCCCGAGGCGCTCGAGCTGCGCGTGCACCCCGGCGCTCACGTCGACGGCCGGCGTGCCCCAACTCGTCTCGGAGTGCGCCGCCGGCTCGACGGCGGCCACCTCGGCGCGCATCTCGGCCGGCACCTCGTAGCACCGGCCGCACACCGCGGGTCCGGTGCGGGCGACGATCCGGCCCGGCTCGGCACCGAGTTCGACCATGGCGCGCACGGCGGCGGGCACCACACCGGCCACCATGCCGGGCCGTCCCGCGTGGGCCGCGGCGGCGACCCGGGCGACGGGGTCGGCGAGCAGCACCGGGGTGCAGTCGGCGGTGAGCACGGCGAGGGCGAGCCCGCTTCGGCGGGTGACGATCGCGTCGACGGACGGGATGTCGGACGCCGTGCCCCACGGTTCGTCCACCACCGCCACGTCCGCCCCGTGCACCTGGTTCATCCAGACCACCCGGGCCGGGTCGAGGCCGAGCGACTTGGCCGCCAGCTCGCGGTTGGTGCGTACGGCGCCGGGGTCGTCGCCGACCGCGCCGCCGAGGTTGAGCTCCTCGTACGGAACGGCGCTCACCCCGCCCCACCGGTCGGTGAAGCCGAAGTGCGCGCCGTTCACGGTGTCGCGCTGTCCTATCACTTGAGGAAATCCGGAACGTCCAGTTCCTCGGCCGCGCTGTCCGAGTAGGTCCGCGGCGCCGGCGGGGCCGGCGGCGGGATCGGGATGTCGTGCACCGGCTCCGGGGCGACGGGCTCCGGGTCCTCCTTCGGCGTCACGCTGCCGAGCGAGCCGAAGGTCGGGCGGCTCTCGGGCTGCCGTACCGGGGTGGGCTCCTCGCGGCGCGGCGCGGAGGACGCCGAACCGAGGACGTTGTCCCGGCGGGCCGGGGGCTGGCCGCCGTCGAAGCCGGCCGCGATCACGGTGACCCGGACCTCGTCGCCGAGGGCGTCGTCGATCACCGCGCCGAAGATGATGTTGGCTTCGGGGTGGGCGGCCTCGCTGACCAGCTGGGCGGCCTCGTTGATCTCGAACAGACCGAGGTCGGAGCCGCCGGAGATGGACAGCAGCACGCCGCGGGCGCCGTCGATGGACGCCTCCAGGAGCGGCGAGGAGATCGCCATCTCGGCCGCGGCCACCGCGCGGTCGTCGCCGCGGGCCGAGCCGATGCCCATCAGGGCCGAACCGGCCTCGGACATGACCGACTTGACGTCGGCGAAGTCGAGGTTGATCAGGCCGGGGGTGGTGATCAGGTCGGTGATGCCCTGCACACCGGACAGCAGCACCTGGTCCGCGGACTTGAACGCGTCGAGCACGCTGACCTGGCGGTCCGAGATGGACAGCAGCCGGTCGTTGGGAATGACGATGAGGGTGTCGACCTCTTCGCGGAGTTCGGCGATGCCGTCCTCGGCCTGGTTGGCCCGGCGCCGTCCCTCGAAGGTGAACGGGCGCGTGACCACGCCGATGGTGAGGGCACCCAGCGAGCGCGCGATGTTGGCCACGACGGGCGCGCCGCCGGTGCCGGTGCCGCCGCCTTCACCGGCCGTCACGAAGACCATGTCGGCCCCCTTGAGGACCTCCTCGATCTCCTCGCGGTGGTCCTCGGCGGCCTTGCGGCCGACGGCCGGGTTGGCTCCGGCGCCGAGTCCGCGGGTGAGTTCGCGGCCGACGTCGAGTTTGACGTCGGCGTCGCTCATCAACAGCGCCTGTGCGTCGGTGTTGATGGCGATGAACTCGACGCCCTTGAGACCGACCTCGATCATCCGGTTGATGGCATTGACACCACCGCCGCCGACACCGATGACTTTGATGACTGCGAGGTAGTTCTGCGGTGCTGCCACGTCGAAGGCCTCTCGCCTCGAGTTACGTGTCGCCCTCCCGCGGTTGCCCGCGATCCGACGACTGATGCCGAATGGGACGGTCCGTAGTGCCGACCCGAACCCTAACCCTGAAGTTTAGGGTTACCAGTGTGTCTGTTCCCTGAAGTCTTCTGAACAGGACACTAAGTCGACAAGTGGCGCCCGTTCAACGAACACGCCGAACCTCCCGTTTTTCTTTTCACCCTATGTGATCAGGCATAGCGCTGCCCAACCAGGGTGCTGGCCTGCACCGATGCGCGTCAACTACCAGAAGAGGCAGGCGCGGTGGGGACGCTGACGTCGAAGTGCCGCGCGTGCGGGGCCGCTTTCATCAGCGAGTCGAGCGCGCGGGCCTTGGCGGCACCACTCTCCGCGCTGCCCCAAGCGACGGTGCGGCCACCACTCATCTCCAGCGAGATGTCGTCGTAGGTACGGACCTTGACGACCCGGGTCTCGCGGGCGACGGCCGCCGGGATCCGTCCCGCCACGGCGACCGCCTCGCGGACGAGCCGACTCTCGTCGAAGCGCCGCAGGCTCGCCGCCGCCGAGCCGTCGCGGGAAAGGGACAATTCCAGGACGGGCACGCCTTTCGGCGCCTGGGAAACCGTGGCGAACCGGACGCCGTCGTCATCCACTTCGACGAACTTTCCGCCCTTTTCCTCCACCATGACCGCGGTACGTTCAACCACTTTCAGGCTGATTCCGTGGGGCCATGAACGAACGACGTCAACCGCGTCAATTCGGGGCAATTGGCGTCGGAGTCGGGCGGCGATCGCGCCGGTGTCCACGGAAATGAGCGGGTCTCCCACCGGGACCGCGGCCGCGGCGCGCACCTGAGCGGGCGTCAACGTTCGCGTGCCGGACACGGACACCCGCTCCACCCGCGTCCACGCGGAGCCGTACAGGAGCCAGAGCGAACCGCCGGTGAGGAGCACCAGGGCCAGCGCCAGGATGACGATCGTACGAAGACGCGGCCGCTTGAGCCGGCGGACCGGGGGCGGGCCGGACGACTCCTGCTGGCGTTCACCGCGCTCGGCGGTCGTCGGTCCGGCCACGCTTCAAGCCCCTTCTTTCATATGGTCCTAACGGCGCGAGGCGATCGCCTCGTACACCATGCCGACGAGCAGGTCGTCGGCGTCCCGGCGGCCGAACTCACTGGCGGCGCGGGACATCTGGAAGAGCCGGTGCGGATCGGCGAGCACGGGCATGACGTTGTGCTGCACCCACTCCGGGGTGAGGTCCGCGTCGTCGACCAGCAGCCCGCCGCCGGCCTTCACCACCGGCTGGGCGTTCAGTCGCTGTTCCCCGTTGCCGATGGGCAGCGGGACGTAGGCGGCCGGGAGCCCGACGGCGGAGAGTTCGGCGACGGTCATCGCGCCGGCGCGGCAGAGCATCATGTCGGCCGCGGCGTACGCGAGGTCCATCCGATCCAGGTAACTTACCGGGATATACGGGGGCATTCCCGGCATCTGGTGCACTTGCGGCAGTTCGTTCTTCGGGCCGACCGCATGCAGGATCTGGATGCCCGCCTGCTGGAGCCAGGGCGCGACCTGCTGGACCACCTCGTTGAGGCGGCGGGCGCCCTGGGAGCCGCCGGAGACCAGCAGCGTGGGCAGGTTGGGGTCGAGCCCGAACATCGCGCGCGCCTGCGGGCGCATGGCGGCCCGGTCCAGGGTGGCGATGGCGCGGCGCAGCGGGATGCCGATGTAGCGCGCGTTGCGCAGCTTGCTGTCCGGCGTGGAGACGGCGACCTGGGCGGCGTAGCGCGAACCGATCTTGTTGGCCAGGCCCGGGCGGGCGTTGGCCTCATGGATCACGATGGGCACGCCGAGCCGCTTGGCGGCGAGGTAGCCGGGCAGGGCGACATAGCCGCCGAAGCCGACCACGGCGTCGGCCTTGGTGCGCTCCATGATCTGCTCGGCCGCCTTGATCGTGCCGCGCAGCCGGCCCGGGACGGTGATCAGTTCGGGGGTGGGCTTGCGCGGCAGCGGTACCGCCGGGATCAGCGCGAGTTCATAGCCGCGCTCGGGGACGAGCCGGGTCTCCAGGCCGCGCTCCGTGCCCAGGGCCGTGATTCCCACGGTCGGGTCCTGCCTGCGCAGGGCGTCCGCGAGGGCGAGCGCGGGCTCGATGTGGCCCGCGGTACCTCCGCCGGCGAGTACGACATGCACCGAAATTCACCGCTCTCCGGACGGACGCGCCGCCGAGGCACGCCGTCGCATCGTGTTCCATCTCCGAGGCCCCTGGCCGGAACCCTGACCCGATCCTGCACCGGATCCCCGGCCCGAGCCACGGCCGGACCCCCCGCCGGGCTCCCGGCCGGAGCCACGGCCGGGTTTCCGGCCGGCACTCCGATCGGGTTTCCGGCCGGACTTCCGGCCGGCCGCGGAGCCTCCCGCCCGCTTTCTACCAAAGCGAGGTTGCCGCATGGCAAGCGCCGCCCGCGCAGCGGGGTCGTCCCGCGCGAAGGCGATCAGCAGCCCGATGGCGAACATGGTCGGCAGCAGGGCGGATCCTCCGTAGGAGAACAGCGGGAGCGGGACGCCGGCGATCGGCAGCAGACCGAGCACCGCACCGATGTTGATCACCGCCTGCGCGATGATCCAGGTGGTCACGCCTCCCGCGGCGTACCTCACGAAGGGGTCCTCCGTGCGTCCGGCCACACGGATGCCCGCATAGCCTAGAGCCGCGAACAGGGCGAGCACCGACAGCGTCCCCGCCAGACCCAGTTCCTCACCGGTGACGGCGAAGATGAAGTCCGTGTGCGCTTCGGGGAGTTGCCCCCATTTCTCCACACTCGCACCGAGGCCGGAACCGAAGAATCCGCCGGAGGCGAGGGCGTAGATGCCGTGCACCGCCTGCCAGCACTTGGAGGCGTCGCTCGAGCCGACGCAGGCGAACCGGTCCAGGCGGTTGGGGCTGGTCTTGATGAGGACCAGGCCGATCAGGGCGGCGACCGACAGCACACCCACGAAGAGGCGGGTGGGTGCGCCCGCGAGCCACAGCAGGCCGAACAGGATGGCGGTGAGGATGATGGCGGTGCCCATGTCGCCGCCGAGCATGATCAGGCCGAGCAGCATGAAGGCGACCGGGACGAGCGGCACCAGCATGTGCTTCCACTGGGTCAGCAGCCGCTTCTCCTGCTTGCGCGCGATCAGGTCGGAGCCCCACAGCACCAGCGCCAGCTTGCCGATCTCACTGGGCTGGATCTGGAAGGAGCCGCCCAGCGAGATCCAGTTCTGGTTGCCGTTGACCGACATCCCTATCCCCGGCACCTGCACCAGCGCCATCAGGAACACCGCGCCCGCCAGGATCGGATAGGCCAGCGCCCGGTGCAGCTTCACCGGCATCCGGGCGGCGGCCAGCAGCAGCAGGCCGCCGATCACGGCCGCCAGCAGCTGCTTGCGGAAGAAGTACGACCCGGGCAGCGCCATCTGCAGCGCGGTGATCTGGGAGGCCGAGTAGACCATCACCAGACCCAGCACGGTGATCAGCGCGCTGCCGCCGACGATCACGTAGTACGCGGTGAGCGGGCGGTCCCAGGCCTTGCGGACGCGCGTGACGAGGTGGTGTACGGGGTTGTCGCGCGAGGTCCGGCCGATGGCGGGCCGTGCGCCGGCCCCCTGCGCGGGCGGCCGTTTCGTGCGGCTGCCGGGGCTACCGGGCATCTCCGCCTCCGGCGTACGTCGGCCGCACAGGTCTGGCTCGGCTCGCGGGTCCCACGCGTCCCTCCCAAGGTCGCCCGGCAGCGGGGGCGGCCGGGATCAGCCGGCACCGAGTTCGCGAACGGCCTCCGCGAACGCGTCACCGCGCTTGTTGTAGTTGGTGAACATGTCCATGGAGGCGCAGGCCGGGGCCAGCAGTACCGTGTCGCCTGGCCGTGCGAGCCGCCGCGCTTCCTGGACAGCCTGGAGCATCGCCCCAGTGTCGGTCCGGTCGAGGTCGACGACGGGGACTTCGGGGGCGTGTCGCACGAGGGCGTCGCGGATCAGGGCGCGATCGGCGCCGATGAGGACGACACCGCGCAGCCGCTTCGCCGACTTCGCGACCAGCTCGTCGAAGGTCGCGCCTTTTGCCAGACCACCCGCAATCCATACGATCGACTCATATGCCGCCAACGAGGCTTCGGCCGCGTGGGTGTTGGTGGCCTTGGAGTCGTCGACGTAGGCCACGCCGTCCATCTCCGCCACGAGCGCGATGCGGTGGGCGTCCGGAGTGAAGGACCTCAGACCGTCCCGGACGGCCTTCGCGGGCACCCCGAAGGCGCGGGCGAGGGCCGCGGCGGCAAGGGCGTTGGCGATGTTGTGCGGGGCCGGCGGGTTGACGTCGGAGACCTCGGCGAGTTCCTGGGCGTTCTTGTGCCGGTTCTCGACGAAGGCGCGGTCGACCAGGATGCCGTCCACGACGCCGAGTTGGGAGGGGCCGGGGGCGGAGAGGGTGAAGCCGACGGCCCGGCAGCCCTCTTCGACGTCCGCCTCGCGCACCAGGTCCTCGGTGGCCTTGTCGGCGACGTTGTAGACGCAGGCGACGCGATTGCCCTCGTAGATACGGCCCTTGTCGGCGGCGTAGGCCTCCATGGAGCCGTGCCAGTCGAGGTGGTCCGGCGCGAGGTTCAGCACGGCGGCGGAGTGGGCGCGCAGCGAGGGCGCCCAGTGCAGCTGGTAGCTGGAGAGTTCCACAGCCAGGACGTCGTACTCCTCCTCGCCCAGCACGGCGTCCAGCAGCGAGACGCCGATGTTGCCGACGGCGGCCGTGCGCAGGCCCGCCGCCTTCAGGATGGAGGCGAGCATCTGGACGGTGGTGGTCTTGCCGTTGGTGCCGGTGACGGCGAGCCAGGGGGCCGCCTTCCTGCCGTCGCGGCCGCGCAGCCGCCAGGCCAGCTCCACATCGCCCCAGACCGGGACGCCCGCCTTCTCGGCGGCCTGGAACAGCGGCTTGTCCGGCTTCCAGCCGGGCGCGGTGACGATCAGATCGGTGCCCTCGGGGAGGGAGTCGCCGTCGCCCAGGCGCACGGTGACGCCGAGCGCCTCCAGTTCGGCGGCCTGCGCCCGCGCCCGGTCGTCGTCGCCGTCGTTGACGACGGTGACGTGCGCGCCGAGGCCGTGCAGCACCTTGGCCGCCGGGACGCCGGAGACGCCGAGTCCGGCGACGGTGACGTGCTTGCCCTGAAACTCCGAAGGCACCGATGAGGTCACTTGTCCGCTGCCCATCCCGCGTAGAAGAGGCCAAGTCCGACAATTACACAGATGCCCTGAATGATCCAGAAGCGGACCACGACGAGCACTTCGGACCAGCCCTTGAGTTCGAAGTGATGCTGGAGTGGCGCCATCCGGAAGACGCGCTTGCCGGTCAGCCGGAAGGAGCCGACCTGGATGACCACCGACATGGTGATGAGCACGAACAGGCCGCCCAGCAGCGCGAGCAGCAGCTCGGTGCGGGAGCAGATCGCGAGGCCGGCGAGGACGCCGCCGAGCGCGAGCGAACCGGTGTCGCCCATGAAGATCTTGGCCGGCGAGGTGTTCCACCACAGGAAGCCGAGGCAGGCGCCCATCAGCGCGGAGGCCACGACCGCCAGGTCGAGCGGGTCGCGCACCTCATAGCAGGCGTTGGGGTTGGTCAGGGTCGTCGCGTTGGCGCAGGACTCCTGGAACTGCCAGACGCCGATGAAGGTGTAGGCGCCGAAGACGAGGACGGAGGCGCCGGTGGCCAGACCGTCCAGACCGTCGGTGAGGTTCACGCCGTTCGACATCGCGAGGATCATGAACAGCGCCCAGACCACGAACAGCACCGGGCCGATCGTCCAGCCGAAGTCGGTGATGAACGACAGCTTCGTGGAGGCGGGGGTGTTGCCGCGGTTGTCGGAGAACTGCAGCGCGAGCACCGCGAAGGCGATGCCGACGATCAGCTGGCCGGCCATCTTGGCCTTGGCGCGCAGGCCCAGCGAGCGCCGCTTGACGATCTTGATGTAGTCGTCGAGGAAGCCGACCAGGCCCATGCCGACCATCAGCCCCAGGACCAGCAGACCCGAGTACGTCGGGGCGTAGCCGGTGATCACCTTGGAGAGGAAGTAGGCGGCGACCGTCGCCAGTATGAAGGCGATACCGCCCATGGTCGGCGTACCGCGCTTGCTGGCGTGCTCGCGCGGGCCGTCGTCGCGGATGTACTGGCCGTAGCCCTTGCGGGCGAGGAGCTTGATCAGCAGCGGCGTGCCGACCAGCGTCAGGAACAGGCCGATGACTCCCGCGAACAGGATCTGCTTCATCATCGGCCGGCGACCTCACCCTCGGCGCCGGTCTCGAGGAGCGCCTGGGCGACGCCCTCCAGACCGACCGAACGGGACGCCTTCACGAGCACGACGTCCCCCGGGCGCAACTCGCTGCGCAACAGGTCGATCGCCGCCTGTGCGTCGGACACGTGCACCGACTCCTCACCCCACGAACCCTCGTTATATGCGCCCAGTTGCAGCCAGGACGCTTCCCTGCCCCCGACCGCGACGAGCTTGCTGACGTTGAGCCGGACGGCGAGCCGCCCGACCGCGTCGTGCTCGGCGAGCGCCTCGTCCCCGAGCTCGGCCATCTTGCCGAGCACCGCCCAGGTCCGCCGATCCCGGCCCATGGCCACCAGCGCGCGCAGGGCGGCCCGCATGGATTCGGGGTTGGCGTTGTAGGCGTCGTTGACGATGGTCACGCCGTCCGGGCGCTCGGTGACCTCCATCCGCCAGCGGGAGAGGGAGCCCGCCTCGGAGAGTGCGGTGGCGATCTCTTCCGCGGACATGCCCAGCTCATGGGCGACGGCGGCCGTGGCGAGCGCGTTCGACACGTGGTGCTCACCGTACAGGCGCATGGTCACATCGGATGCACCGGAGGGTGTGTGAAGCCTGAAGGCGGGCTGTCCGCTGTCCGTGAGTCTCACGTTCTCGGCGCGAACGTCCGCTTCGTCGGACTCTCCGAAAAGGACCACCTTCGCCTTCGTACGGGAGGCCATGGCCCGGACCAACGGGTCGTCGGCGTTGAGGATCGCGGCGCCGCCCTCCTCGGCCGGGGGCAGGCTCTCCACCAGTTCGCCCTTCGCCTGGGCGATCTGCTCCCGGCCGCCGAACTCGCCGATGTGGGCGGTGCCGACGTTGAGCACGAGGCCGACCTTCGGCGGGGTCAGCTCGGTGAGGTAGCGGATGTGGCCGATGCCACGGGCGCCCATCTCCAGCACGAGGAACCTCGTCTCCTCGGTGGCACTCAGCGCGGTCAGCGGCAACCCGATCTCGTTGTTGAGCGAGCCGGGCGTGAACACGGTCGGCGCCTGGCGCTGGAGCACCTGGGCGATGAGGTCCTTGGTGCTGGTCTTGCCGGCGGAGCCGGTCAGCGCCACGAGGGTCGCGCCGAGGCGGCGTACGACGTGCCGGGCGAGGGCGCCGAGGGCGCTCTGGACGTCCTCGACGACGATCGCGGGCACCCCGACCGGGCGGGAGGCCAGTACGGCGACCGCACCCGCCTCGACGACGGCGGCGGCGAAGTCGTGGCCGTCCACGCGCTCGCCGACGAAGGCGACGAAGAGGCTGCCGGGCACCGCCTCGCGGGAGTCCCGGACGACGGGTCCGGTGACCTGGACGGACGGATCCGGTATGTCGTGCGTCTGCCCGCCGACGACTGCTGCGATCTCGGCGAGGGAGAGGGCGATCACAAGTTCATCCCCTGGGTCTTCTGGATTTTCATCCCTGGGTGTTCTGGATTGCTTCGCGAAGCACCTGGCGGTCGTCGAAGGGACGGATCACGCCGGCGATGTCCTGGCCCTGCTCGTGGCCCTTGCCCGCGACCAGCACGGCGTCCCCGGCCTGCGCGCGGCCGACGGCGGCGGCGATCGCGGCGGCCCGGTCCTCGAACAGGAGCACCTCGCCGCGCTCGTGCGCGGGCACCGAGGCGGCGCCCTCGAGCATGGTGGCGAGAATCGCGAGGGGGTCCTCGGAACGGGGGTTGTCGGAGGTCAGCACCGCGGTGTCGGAGAGCCGGGCCACGGCGGCGCCCATCGGGGCGCGCTTGGTCCGGTCGCGGTCGCCGCCGCAGCCGAGCACGACGTGCAGCCGGCCCTTGGTGACCTTGCGCAGCGCCCTGAGGACCGACTCGACGGCGTCCGTCTTGTGCGCGTAGTCGACGACCGCGAGGTACGGCTGCCCGGCGTCGACGCGCTCCAGACGGCCGGGCACGCCCGGTACGGCGGCGACGCCGTCGGCGGCGGCCTGCGGGTCGAGGCCGGCGGCGGCGAGGGCCACGACGGCGGCGAGGGTGTTGGCCACGTTGAACGGGCCGGGCAGCGGCGACCTGGCGGCGATCCGCTGTCCTTCGGGGCCGATCACGGTGAACGTGGAGTCCATCGGACCGACCTGGACGTCCTCGGCGCGCCAGTCGGCGTCGGGGTGGCCCTCGGCGGAGAAGGTGACCACCGGGACGGTGGCCTCCTTGGCGAGCCGGCGGCCGTACTCGTCGTCGTGGTTGATCACCCCGAGCCTGCTGCGCAGCGGCGTGAACAGCTGCGCCTTCGCCTGGAAGTAGTCCTCCATGTCGGAGTGGAACTCCATGTGCTCCGGGCTGAGGTTGGTGAAGACGCCGATGTCGAAGACACAGGCGTCCACCCGGCCCAGCACCAGCGCATGGCTGGAGACCTCCATGGCGACCGCCTCGACACCGCGCTCGCGCATGACCGCGAAGAGGGCCTGGAGGTCGGTGGCCTCCGGGGTGGTGCGCTCGGACTTGATGCGCTCTTCACCGATGCGCATCTCCACCGTGCCGATCAGCCCGGTGGACTTCACGGTCTTCAGGCCGCCCTCGACGAGATAGGCGGTGGTGGTCTTGCCGGAGGTGCCGGTGATGCCGATCTGGAGCAGATCGCGGCCGGGGTGGCCGTAGATCGTGGCCGCCAGCTCGCCCATCCGCCCGCGCGGGTCGTCGACCACGAGGACCGGCAGGCCGGTCGCGGCGACGCGCTCGGCGCCGGACGGGTCGGTGAGCACGGCGACCGCGCCGAGGCTCGCCGCCTGGGCGACGAAGTCGGCACCGTGGGCACGGGCTCCGGGCAGGGCCGCGTACAGGTCGCCGGGGCGCACGGCACGCGAGTCATGGGTGATGCCCGTGACCTCGGCGGCGCTGTCCGGCTGCGCGGCACCCAGCTGATCGGAGAGCTCCGCAAGGGGTGTGGCGGAGACCTGAACCGGTCGCGGCGGTCCCGGGTATGTCACGGAAGCGCCCTTCTGGGTGGTTTGGGACTGATCAGCGTGTGGCACGGCGGTGAGCGTACCGGGCGCAGCGGCCTGCGGGCGAAGTGAGGGCCGGGACGGGGGGTGGTTCCCGGGATCGGGGGTGATCGTTGTCACGGGCTGTGTCCTGGTGGTTCTGTTCCGGCGGTACGGGTCGTACGGGGCGCACGGGCCGGTCGTCCGGGTCCCGTACGGGGGCGCGATCCCGTCCCTGGGCGCTCGGGGCTCGCGGGGTGTCAGGGCTTGAAGTCGACGGGCAGGTTCGCGGGCCGTGCCCCGGTCGGCGGTACCTGGAGCGTCTTCAGCGCGAACTCCATCACCTGCTTGTAGATCGGGCCGCAGATCTGTCCGCCGAAGTAGCTGCCCTTGGTGGCGTTCTGGATGGCGCAGTAGACGGTGATGCGGGGGTTGTCCGCGGGGGCGAACCCGGCGAAGGAGGAGGTGTAGCCACGGTATCTGCCGGTGGCCGGATCCACGCGGTTGGCTGTGCCCGTCTTGCCCGCGACGCGATAGCCGGGGATGCGCGCCTTCAGACCGGTGCCCTGCTCGTCGTCCACGACGGACTCCAGCATCTGGGCGAGTTCCTTCGCCGTCCTCGCGCTCACCACCCGGCTCTTCTCGGGCTTCGGGGCAGGCGTGAAGTGGCCGTCGGCGCCCTTGGTGCCACGCACCAGAGTCGGCTGGATCCGGACCCCTCCGTTGGCGATCGTCGAGTAGATGGAGGCGGCCTGCAGGGCGTTGATGGAGAAGCCCTGGCCGAAGGGGATCGTGTACTGCTGCGAGGTGGACCACTTGTCGGCGGGGGCGAGGATGCCCTTGGTCTCGCCGGGGAAGCCGACGCCGGTGTAGCTGCCGATGCCGAACTTGCGCAGGTACGAGTAGAGGACCTGGTTGGCCTGCGACTGGGTCTTGCCGAGCTGTCCGGTGGCCAGGATGGTGCCGATGTTGCTGGACTTGGCGAGCACGCCGTTGAGCGTGAGGTACCAGGTGCCGTGGTCGACGTCGTCCTGGAAGAGCCGGTCGCCGCGGTGCAGCCGGTTGGGCACGACGACGTGCGTGAGCGGCGTGGCGGCGTGCTCCTCCAGTACGGCGGCCATCGACATGAGCTTGGCGGTGGAGCCGGGCTCGTAGGCGTCCTGCACCGCCGCGTTGCCCAGCGCGGCCGGGTCGGCGTGGGACAGGTCGTTGGGGTCGAAGCCCGGGGAGTCGGCCATGGCGAGGATCTCCCCGGTCCGGGTGTCCTGCACGATCACGTAGCCGCGGTCCGCCTGGGACTTGCGCACCTGCTCGGCGATGGCGTTCTGCGCGGCCCACTGGATGTCGCGGTCGATGGTGAGCTCGACGTCGGAGCCGGGCACCGCGGGCGTCCCGGTGGAGCCCGCGGTGGGCACCTCCCGGCCGCCGGACTGGGCGTAGCGGACCTTGCCGGGCTTGCCGGACAGCTGCTTGTCCAGCTGCTGCTCGATGCCGCCGCCGCCCTTGCCGTCGGCGTTGACCCAGCCCAGTATCCCGGCGGCGGCATCGAGCAGCA
>NZ_MUBM01000277.1 GCF_002154505.1 Streptomyces carpinensis
CCGCCGGGCATCGTCAACCAGCCTCTTCAGGAGCCCGGAAGGGCTACTTCAGCCAGGCCTCCACCTTGTCGCGGTTGGCCTCGACCCACTTCTTCGCGGCCGCGTCGGGCGACATCTTGTCCTGCGCGATGTACCGGGCCACGGTGTTCTGGTCCTCGTTCGTCCAGTGGAACTTCTTCACCAGCCGGTAGGCGGGGCTGCCGGACTGGGCGAATCTCGTGCTGACGATCTTGTCGAGGTCGTACAGGGGATAGTCACAGGCGATCTTCGCCGCGTCGGCGTCGCATCCGGCCGTGTACTTCGGCAGGTTGACCTTGACCAGCGGCACCTCCGACATGAACCACTGCGGTTCGTAGAAGTAGCCGATCACCCACTGCTTGTTCTTCTCGGCCGTCCGGTAGGCCTGGATGAGCGCGGTCTCGCTGCCCGCGTACACGACCTTGAAGTTCAGCTTCAGGTTCTTCACCAGGGCCGCGTCGTTGGTGACGTACGACGGGTCGCCGTCCAGCAGCTGGCCCTTGCCGCCCGACTCGGAGGTCTTGAAGTGGGCGGCGTACTTGTTGAGGTTCTTCCAGTCGGTGATGTCCGGGTGGGCCTTGGCCAGCCACGGCGGCACGAACCAGCCGATGACTCCCTGGTTGCCGGTGGAACCGGCGTCGACGGCGGTCTTCTGCTCGGTGATGTACTTCTTCTTCAGGTCGTCGTGACCCCAGTTCTCCAGGACCGCGTCGACCTCACCGGTCCCGAAGCCCTGCCAGGCGATCTCTTCCTTCAAATCCTTCTTGTTGACCGTGCAACCGAGGTCGTGCTGCGCGACGTACGCGACGACCGCCGCGTCCGCCTCGTAGCCCACCCAGGGGTTGACGGCGAGGTTGAACGTGCCGCACTTGCCGGAGTTCTTGGAGCCGGCGGAGGAACTCTCGCCGACCTTCGCCCCTGAGCATGCGGTGAGGGTGAGACCGAGGACGGCCAGGCCGGCTGCGCCGGCTCGCCAGTGTCTTGCCATGATGTCGCGCTCCTTATGCGCCGGTGCGTCGCGCCGCTGCCTGAGTGATCCGGTCGAACATGACTCCGAGCAGTACGATGGCGAGTCCCGCCGCCAGCCCCTTGCCGTACAGCTCTCCCTGCGAGAATCCGGCCACGACGTCGTAGCCAAGGGCGCCCGCTCCCACCAGGCCGCCCACCACAACCATCGACAGCACGTAGATCAGGCCCTGGTTGGTCGCGAGGGTCAGGGCACTGCGTGACATCGGCAGTTGAACCTTGGTGATGATCTGCCAGGTGTTGCACCCGGCGGACGTCGCCGCCTCGACGGTGGTCTCGGGCACGGCCCGCACTCCATCCGCGATGATCTTCATGGCGACGGGTGCCGCGTAGACGACGGCCGCGACGATGGCCGTGAACCGCGTGGCCCCGAACAGCGCCAGGAACGGCACCAGATAGACGAACGGCGGCATGACCTGCGCCGCGTCCAGGGTGGGCCGCAGCACCCGGTCCACCAGCGGGCTGCGCCCCATCCACACGCCGAAGACGATGCCGAGCACCATCACGAGCACCGTCGCCACGACGGTCGAGGCCAGTGTCGTCATGCTGTCCGACCACACGCCCGTGCCCACCAGCAGGCCCACGCACACCGCCGTGGTGACGGCGGCGAGCCGGCCGCCCAGCACCGCGCCGAGCGCGACCAGTGCTGCGCCGACCAGCCACCACGGGGAGTCGGTGAGCAGCGACTGGAACGGATTGAGCAGGGCGTTGGTGATGACGTCGCGAACGGCGTTGGTGATGCCCGACAGGTTGTCCTGTGCCCAGGTGGTCGCGGTGTCCGCGGCGTCGGCGATGGAGCTGCCCGTGCCCCCGTCGCCGGGGAACTGGGCCGCCCACACGTAGGTGTGCGACAGGTAGAGCAGGATCGCGGTGACCACGGCGCCCGCGACCAGCAGCGGCCGCCGCCAGGCCAGGAAGCGGCTGCCCGAGCGCCGGGCCGCCTCCGCGCGTCCGCTGGCCGCGGTCGTCACCCGGTCCAGGACGATCGCCATGACGACGATGGCGAGGCCGGCGTTGAAGGCCGTGCCGACGTCGAGCGACTGCAGGGCCTGCACGACCGTCTTGCCGAGCCCGGGCGCGTCGATCAGGGCCGCGATGGTCACCATCGCCAGGGCGGCCATGATGGTCTGGTTGACGCCCATCACCACCGTCCGCCGGGACATCGGCAACAGGACCTTCAGCAGCGCCTGCCGCCGTGTGGCACCCAGCGAGTCGGCCGCCTCGACGGTGGTCTGCGGTACGGAGCGGATGGCGTGCGCGGTGATGCGGATCGCCGGCGGTGCCGCGTAGATCAGGGTGGCGATCGTGGCGGAGGCCGGGCCGATGAGGAAGAACAGGGTCAGCGGGGCCAGGTAGACGAAGGTCGGCATCGTCTGCATGAAGTCCAGGAACGGCGTCACGATCCGGTTGAACCGGTCCGACAGCCCCGCCCACACGCCCAGCGGGATCGCGATCAGCAGTGCCACGAGGACCGCGGAGACGGTGAGGGACAGCGTGTCCATGCTCTCCTGCCACAGGCCCTGCAGCCCGAAGAAGGTGAACCCGGCCACGGCCAGCAGCGCGACCCGCCAGTTGCCCACGGCCCACGAGACGAAGCCGGCGAGCCCGACCACGCCGAGCCATCCGATCTGCGGGAGGGGGCGGCCGCCGGAGGGCTGGGAGATCAGGCCCTGGACGAAGGTCACCAGGTTGTCGATGACCAGACGGATCTCGTTGAAGAAGTAGAGAAAGAGCGGGTTGGTGTTGCGGTTCGCGCCGATCGAGTCGTTGACGTCGTTGAACCACCGGTGCAGACCGGTGAGGTCCGCCGCCGCCAGCGTCAGGGTCTGCCGGCCGCGGAACACGGCGAACAGCACCAGCCAGACGACCACGATCGCGGCCACCACCGTGCGGCGGCCGGCTCTGCGCACGCCGCTCAGGGGTGCGGTCTTGTCCAGGGCGACGGCCATCACGCGCCGCCCTCCTGTCCCGCCACCACCGCGAGGATCTCCTCGTCACCGACGATGCCGAGCAGCTTGCCGTCCTCGACGACCTTGACCGGCCTGTCCGCCGCCAGCACCGCCCGGGTGGCCTCCCGTACGACGACGTCCGGGCCCAGTTCGGGGCCGTCCAACGCGTCGTCCGGCTCCGCCGGCCGCATGATCCACCGCAGGGTGAGCACATCGCCGCGCGGCACATCCTTGACGAATTCGCGGACGTAGTCGTCGGCGGGGGCGCCGACCAGTTCGTCGCCGCTGCCGCACTGGACCATCTTGCCGTCGCGCATGATGAGGATGCGGTCGCCCAGCTTCAGCGCCTCGGAGAGGTCGTGGGTGATGAACACCATGGTCTTGCCGACCTCGTGGTGCAGCCGGATGACCTCGTTCTGCATGTCGCGGCGGATCAGCGGGTCGAGCGCGGAGAACGGCTCGTCGAAGAAGAGCACGTCCGGATCGCCGGCCAGTGCCCGGGCGAGGCCGACGCGCTGCTGCATGCCGCCGGACAGCTGGTCGGGATAGGAGTTCTCGTAGCCGGCGAGGCCGACGAGTTCGACGACCTCCTGGGCCCGCTTCGTGCGTTCGGCCCTGCCCATGCCGCGGATCTCCAGGCCGAAGGCCACGTTGTCCACCACGCGGCGGTGGGGCAGCAGTCCGAAGTGCTGGAAGACCATGGAGAACTTGTGGCGGCGCAGTTCGCGCAGGCGCCGGTCGTCGGCGTCGCGGATGTCCTGGCCCTCGAAGACGACCTCTCCGGCGGTGGGTTCGATCAGCCGGGTCAGACATCGCACCAGGGTGGACTTACCGGAGCCCGACAGGCCCATGACCACGAAGACCTCGCCCGGCGAGACCTCGAAGCCGACGTCGCGTACGGCGGCGGTGCACCCGGTGCGGTCCATGAGCTCACGGCGGGAGAGCCCGCACAACTCGGCGGAGTCCGGCACCTGGTCGGCCTTCGGACCGAACACCTTCCACAGCCGGCGCACGGATATGACGGGAGTGGTGCCCGGTTCCTTGGGCGCGCCGCGCCGCTGCGGCACCTCGGTCTGTGTGGGGGTCACGATCGACCTCTTTTCGGCGTTCAGCCGCTAAACCAGCGCTGCGGCCGGGGTTGAATGTTCTGCCAGATGTGCTTGGGCTCTCGGTACTCGTCCAAGCCGGTCCGTCCCAGCTCCCGGCCCACACCCGAATGCCCGAAGCCACCCCATTCCGCCTGCGGCACATAGGGGTGGTAGTCGTTGATCCACACCGTCCCGTGGCGCAGCCGCCGGGCCACTCGCTGGGCCTTGCCCGCGTCCTGCGTCCACACGGCTCCGGCGAGTCCGAACTCGGTGTCGTTGGCGATGCGCACGGCATCGTCCTCGTCGCGGAAGCGCTCCACGGTGAGCACGGGGCCGAAGGACTCCTCGTGCACCACGCGCATGTCCTGCCGGCACTCGTCGAGCACGGTGGGCAGGTAGAAGTGACCGGCGGCGAGGGCGCGATCGGCCGGCCGGCCGCCGCCGCAGCGCAGCACGGCGCCTTCGGCGAGGCCCGTCGCGACGTATGCCTCGACCTTCTCACGGTGCTGTGCGGAGATCAGAGCCCCGGTCTCGGCCTGCGGGTCGAAGGGACCGCCCAGACGGATCCGTCGGGCCCGGCGGACGACCTCTTCGACGAAGGCGTCGTGCAGAGAGTCCTCGACGATCAGTCGGGCGCCGGCCGAGCAGACCTGCCCGGAGTGCAGGAAGACGGCCGTGAGGGCGAAGTCCACGGCCGTCTCGAAGTCGGCGTCGGCGAAAACGACGTTGGGGTTCTTGCCGCCGAGCTCCAGCGCGACCTTCTTCACGGTCGCGGCGGCCGTCGCCATGAGGCGTCTGCCGGTGTCGAGTCCCCCGGTGAAGGAGACCATGTCCACGGCGGGGCTCTCGGCGAGCGGTGCGCCCGCCTCGGGGCCGGCGCCCAGGACGAGGTTGGCGGCGCCGGCCGGCAGCCCGGCCTCCTGAAGCGCCCGCATCAGCAGGATCGAGGTCGAGGGTGTGAGCTCGCTGGGCTTGAGGACGACCGTGTTGCCTGCGAGGAGTGCGGGCGCGACCTTCCAGGAGGCCTGCAGCAGTGGGTAGTTCCAGGGTGTGATGAGTCCGCACACCCCGATGGGCTCGTACACGACGCGGCTGACGGCGTCGTCGCGGCCGGTGTCGATCACCCGGCCGGCGTCGGTTCCGCCGATTCCGCCGTAGTGGCGGAAGCAGGAGACGACGTCGGCGATGTCGTACTCGCTCTCGACCAGGCGCTTGCCGGTGTCCAGCGATTCGGCGCGGGCGAACTCCTTGGCGTCGCGCTCGATGATGTCGGCGGCGCGCAGCAGCAGTGCGCCGCGCTCCCGCTCGGGGGTGCCCGGCCAGGATCCCTCGTCGAAGGCGCGGCGGGCCGCGGCGATCGCCGCCTCGGTGTCGGGTCGTGTCCCTTCCGACACGGTGGCGGCGAGGGTGCCGTCCGCGGGACAGCGGATGTCACGGCGGCCTCCGGACACCGGCTCCCGCCACTTCCCGTCCACATACAGGTCTGCCACGAGCCAAGCCCTTCAGCCGAAATGCGTTGCGCATCGTGCATCTAATTGCTTGTGGTGGAACACCCTGGCGAATGCGCAGACCTACGTCAAGGGGTCGGGGAATGACGATTTGGCCAGCGGTGGGCGCGCCGGAACACAGCCCGCCCACCGTTGTGCACGGCCTCGAAGAAGCGGTCTCAGCCGCCGAGCCGGTCCAGCAGCGCGCGGCGCCACCGTTCGGTCTCGGCGATCTGATTGAAGGTGAACAGGTGCAGGCCCGCCACCTGCGCCGAAGGAGCGGTCAGCGCCCCGGCGGCGCGGGTGAGCAGCCGGTCGGGCGAGTAGCCGCCCGGCGTCGCGAACCGCCGGAACCACGAGGCGTGTTTCGTCAGGAAGCGCGTCGACTCCCCCACGCCGATCTTCGCCGCCATCGACAGCAGCTTCGCCCGCTGCACGGGCCCCGCCACGCCGACGTGCAGCGGCAGGCGGACGTCGCGGCGCCGTATCCGGGCGATCCAGTCGCCCAGCACGCGCGGGTCGAAGCAGAGGTTGCTGACGATGTACGTGGCGTGCTCGCGCTTGTCCCACATGGCCTGGACGGTGAGGTCATCGTGGATGAGCGGATGGCTCTCGGGGTAGCCGGTGATGCCCACGCGGGCGAAGGGGCTGCCGAGCTCGCCCAGGGTGCGCAGCACGGGCAGCGCCCCGTCGTAGGCACCGGCCGGCGGGTCGGCGTCACCCGCGGGAACGAAGACGTCGTCCACCCCCGACCCGCAAAGCCGGTCGACCACCTCCTTCAGGTGGGCGTCGTCCCGCAGCAGCCGGGCCGGCACATGCGGGACGACGCGGTAGCCGTGCGCCGCGAGCCGGGTGGTGAGATCGAGGGTCGGCTCCAGGCCCTTTACCGGCGACGCCGTCACGGTGACCACGACGTCGCGCGGAACATGGGCGAGGACCTTGTCCTCGGTCGCCTTCGTGGGCAGCACCTCGTAGCGGACGCTGCGCAGCAGCGCACCGAGCCCTGCGCCGTCCAAGGTCTACCCCGCCTGCTTCTGGGAGTCGCGGTGACGGTAGTACGCGGCCTTGGACGGCTCCAGCGGCTCCTTGCCGAGGATCAGGTCGGCGGCCTTCTCCGCGACCATCATCACCGGCGCGTAGATGTTGCCGTTGGTGACGTACGGCATGACGGAGGCGTCCACCACGCGCAGCCCGTCCAGTCCGTGCACTCGCATGCTCGCCGGGTCGACGACGGCCATGTCGTCGGTGCCCATCTTGCACGTGCAGGACGGGTGCAGAGCGGTCTCGCCCTCCTTCGCGACCCAGGCGAGGATCTCCTCGTCGCTCTCGACGGACGGTCCGGGCGAGATCTCACCGCCGTTGTAGGGGGCGAGCGCGGGCTGGTTGAGGAGCCTGCGGGCCACGCGGACGGCCTCGACCCATTCGCGTCGGTCCTGGTCGGTGGAGAGGTAGTTGAAGCGCAGCGCCGGGTGCTCGCGCGGGTCTCTGCTCTTGATCTTCACCGAGCCGATGGCGTCGGAGTACATGGGCCCGACATGCACCTGATAGCCGTGGCCGCCGGCCGGTGAGGAGCCGTCGTAGCGGACCGCGACGGGCAGGAAGTGGAACATCAGGTTGGGGTAGTCCACGTCGTCGTTGCTGCGGGCGAAGCCGCCCGCCTCGAAGTGGTTGGTGGCGGCGGGGCCCGTGCGGAAGAGCCACTGGAGTCCGATGAAGGGAGCGCGCCACTTCGCCATGTACGGCTGCATGGAGACGGGCTGCTTGCAGGCGTACTGGACGTAGACCTCCAGGTGATCCTGCATGTTCTCGCCGACGCCGGGGAGGCCGTGGACGACGTCGATGCCGAGGGCGCGCAGTTCGTCGGCGTTGCCCACGCCGGAGAGCTGCAGCAGTTGCGGGGAGTTGATCGCGCCGCCGCAGAGGATCACTTCCCCGGCGCGGACCTGCTGGGGGGCGCCCCGGCCGCGCCGGTACTCGACGCCGACGGCCCGCTTGCCCTCGAAGAGCACCCGGGTGACGAACGCACGGGTCCTGACCGTGAGGTTCGGCCGTTTCATCGCGGGCTTGAGGTACGCCTTGGAGGCCGACAGACGACGCCCGCGGTGGACGTTGCGGTCGAACGGCGCGAAGCCCTCCTGACGGTAGCCGTTGACGTCGTCGGTGCGGGCCTGACCGGCCTGCTGGACGGCTTCCAGGAAGGCGGTGAACAGCGGGTTGGCCGCCGGGCCGCGTTCGAGGACGAGGGGGCCGTCGTGGCCGCGAAACTCGTCGTCCGGGTCGGCCGCGAGGCAGTTCTCCATGCGCCGGAAGTACGGCAGGCAGTGCGCGTAGTCCCAGTTCTCCATGCCGGGGTCGGCGGCCCAGCGCTCGTAGTCCATGGGGTTGCCGCGCTGGAAGATCATGCCGTTGATGCTGCTGGAGCCGCCCAGCACCTTGCCCCGCGCGTGGTAGATGCGGCGGCCGCCCATGTGCGGTTCCGGCTCGGACTCGTACTTCCAGTCGTAGAACCGGTTGCCGATCGGGTAGGTCAGCGCCGCGGGCATGTGGATGAAGACATCCCACGGGTAGTCGGACCTGCCGGCCTCCAGGACCAGCACTCGGTTCGCCGGATCCGCCGAGAGCCTGTTCGCCAGTGCGCTGCCGGCCGATCCGCCGCCGACGATGACGAAGTCGTAGTGCAGGGTAGCCATGGTGCCTCGTCTCGCTCGCGCCGTAGATACGCGGGGCATGCTAGTACCGGTAGCGCAGTGTGCACTAGGTTGCGTGCCACGCAACTTATGAGGGTTCTTCGTTTCGGCGGCGTTACTTGCATCGGCGTTGTTTACCGAGCGTATAGTTTCGCTATGAGCAACCACAGAGCAGAATCCGAAACGTCGACTTCACAGACCGGCGGAGTGCAGTCGGTCGACCGGGCCATCAGCGTGCTGGAGATCCTGGCCCAGCGCGGCGAGGCGGGCGTGAGCGAAGTGGCAGCCGAGATCGAAGTGCACAAGTCCACCGCGTTCCGCCTGCTCGGCGCCCTGGAGGCGCGGGGCCTCGTGGAGCAGGCCGGCGAGCGCGGCAAGTACCGCCTGGGCTTCGGCATCGTGCGTCTGGCCGGAGCGGTCACCGGGCGCATCGACATCACGCAGCAGGGCCGCCCGGTCTGCGAGCGCCTCGCCGAGGAGATCGGCGAGACGGTCAACATCGCCGTGATGCAGGAGCACTACGCGATCAACCTGTACCAGGTGCGCGGCCCGTCGGCCATCACCGCCCACAACTGGGTCGGTCAGCTCACCCCCCTGCACGCCACCTCCAGCGGCAAGATCCTGCTGGCCCACCTGCCCACCAAGGAGCGCGCCACGCTGCTGGCCGAGGCGGGCATGAAGAAGGTCACCCCGCACACCATCACCGCCAAGACGAAGCTCGAGAAGAACCTCGCCGAGGCCCGGGAGCGCGGCTACGCCTGGACGAAGGAGGAGCTGGAGATCGGTCTGCACGCCATCGCCGCGCCGATCCGCGACCGGGACGGCGAGGTCATCGCGGCGCTCAGCGCCTCCGGGCCCTCCTACCGCTTCACCGAGGAGCGCCTGCACGAGCTCGCTCCGGTGCTGCTCAAGGGCGCGGAGGAGATCAGCCACCGGATGGGCTACCTGGGCTGAGCGGGCGGCTCCGCTCAGCCTGGACGGCCGGCCCGCAACGGCCCGCGCCTGCGCCCTTCGGCGCGGCGGGGACCGCGCAGCGGCTGGCCCTACTGCGGCTGCCGCATGCCCAGCCGCTCCCCCACCCATTCGTGGAAGGCGCCGATGTGGTGCTCGCTGGGGACGAGGACGCCGCCCTTGGCGTACAGCCGGGAGCTCATGCCGGGCTGCGTGCGCTCGCATGCCTCGAAGTCCTGGCGGTTGACCCGGTCGAAGAGCTCCACGGACCGGCTCACGTCCTTCCCGCTCTCGACGACGTGCGGGAGGTAGAGCCAGTCGCACTCGACGATCGTGCGGTCGACGGCCACCGGGAACATCCGGTGGAAGATCACGTGGTCGGGCACCAGGTTGATGAAGACCTGCGGCTTGACCGTGATCGCGTAGTACCGGCGGTCCTGGTCCTCGGCGACGCCGGGGATGCGGTCAAGGCCCTCCGATCCGTCGACGGTGAAGCCCTGGACGTCCTCGCCGAACTCGGCGCCGTGGCCGACGTAGTACTGGGCGGCGTAGCCGTCGGCGAATTCCGGGAGCACCTCGGTGAGTTCGGGGTGGATCGTGGCGCAGTGGTAGCACTCCATGAAGTTCTCGACGATGAGCTTCCAGTTCGCCTGCACGTCGTAGACGATCCGCCGGCCGACCGCGAGGTGGTCGATGTCGTAGCGCTCGATCGACTCGGCGTCGCCGAGGCGGGCGACGACCTCGCCGACGACGTCCTCCTCGAAGGAGGGGGGGTTCTCCGCCAGGCAGACCCAGACATAGCCGAGCCATTCGCGGGTGGCCACGCTCACCAGGCCGTATTCGGTGCGGCCGACGTCGGGCATCTTGGTGAGGTTGGGTGCGGCGGCGAGCTTGCCCGTCAGGTCGTACGTCCAGGCGTGGTACGGGCACTGGAAGGCCCGCTTGACCTCGCCGCTCTCCTCGGTGCAGAGCCTGGCCCCGCGGTGCCGGCAGACGTTGAAGTAGGCCCGGATCGAGTTGTCCCGGGCGCGGGTGACGAGGATGCTCTCGCGGCCCACGTCGACGGTCCGGAAGGCGCCGGGCTTCGCCAGGTCGGACGAGCGCGCGACGCAGAACCACATGGTCTCGAAGATGTGCTCCTGCTCCTGGGCGAAGATCCCGGGATCGGTGTAGGCGGAGCCGGGGAGGGTGGCGATCAGGCTGTCCGGCAGGCTGGTCGAGGTCACGGTGCACTCCTCGGGAAACGTCGTGGATCGGTCGTTCACGCGCCGGGAAGAGCAACTCCGGACGGCGTTGTGCATGGAGCAACGCTGCGTGCGATGTGCAACCGCAGCATGAGATGCCGCAGGGGCGGTGTCAAGGTGTCGCGACCGACAGCTGCTTGCGCCAGCGGGTGAACAGTCGCGGCTGGTTCATCCCGAGCACGGCGACCGGATGGCCGGCCCGCCGGTAGACGGCGAGGAAGCTGCGGTCGTCGGTGACGCCCTCGACGACCGTCACGGTGTCGGCGCCCGCCGCATGACCGGCGAACTGGATCTTCACGCCGTACTGGTCCGACCAGAAGTACGGCGGCCGGGGCACGCCGGGTTCCACCGCGCCCCACGACAGCAGCGCGGCGACGGCGGCGGCGGGGCGCTCCAGCGCCCCCGTCCAGTGCTCGACGCGGCGATGGACGCCCGCGCGCGGGTCGTACCAGGAGGCGCAGTCACCGACCGCGACCACCCCGGCCAGGCTGGTGCGGCCGTCGGCGCCGCATGTGACGCCGTTGTCGAGCGCGACGCCGGATCCCTCCAGCCACTCGACGTTCGGGCGGGCGCCCACACCGACGACGACGATGTCGGCGGGGATGCTGCGGCCGTCCTCCAGAAGGACGGCGTCGACCCGGCGTTCCCCACCGAGCCCCTTGACGCCCACACCGCACAGCAGCCGTACTCCGTGGTCGGCGTGAAGGGCGGAGACGATGCCGCCCATGGCCTCGCCGAGCGGGCCGGCCAGCGGTGTCGGGGCGGCCTCGACCACCGTCACGTCGAGCCCGAGGGCGTATGCGGTGGAGGCGACCTCGGCGCCGACGAACCCCCCACCGATCACGACCAGCCGTCCGCCGAGGGCCAGTGCGTCCCTGAGACCACGGGCGTCGTCGAGCGTCCGCAGCACATGCACTCCGGCCAGGCCGTCGGTGCCGGGCAGCGTGCGCGCGGCGGCGCCGGTCGCGATGACCACGCCGTCCGCCCGGACCTGCCGGCCGTCGGTGAGCCGGATGGCGCGGTCCATACGGTCCAGTCCGGCGGCGCGGGCGCCGAGCAGCCACTCCGCCTGCAGGTCCTCACCGTCCGTCTCCAGCGCGAGATCCGCTTCGGCGACGGCGCCGGCCAGGAACTCCTTGGACAGCGGAGGCCGGTCGTAGGGACGGTGGGGCTCGTCGCCGATGACGACCAGCCGCCCGTCGTATCCCTGGGACCGCAGCGAGCGCGCCGCCGACAGACCGGCCAGCGACGCTCCCACCACGGCCACCGTCCTCACGCGGGACCTCCGGCGAGTCGGGCCGCGATGCAGGGCGGCAGGTTGGGGGCGTCCGTCGACAGCCGGACGTAGACCATGCCGTCCTCGACGACGACCTCGTGGGTCCGGACCGGGAGCTTGGCCGGCGGGGCGTCGACGACGCCGGTCCGCAGGTCGAACTTCGAGGCGTGGAGCGGGCATTCCACCTCGCAGCCCTCCAGCCAGCCGTCGGCGAGCGAGGCGTCCTGGTGGGTGCAGGTGTCGTCGATGGCGAAGACCTCGCCGTCGTCGGTGTGGAACACCGAGACCGGCGGGTCGATGTCGAGCCGATAGGCCTCGCCTCGCGGGAGATCCGCGAGACGGCACGCGGGAATCATCATGACACCTCGGTGCGTATAGCGAAACGGATTGCGGTAAGCGCAACATCAGTCTGGGGTCGGCCACAAACCTTGTCAAGGCATCCCGGGGACAGGGAAAGCCGGTGCACGGAGTGCCACTTGACGCAACGGGATGTGCGATGAAAAACGGCGCGAGAGCGGGATCCAGCCGCCGTGACGCATGAAGGCAGCCCGCCTCCTCACCCCGGGAGGGGGCGAGGAGGCGGGCATGGTCGAACTCGGTGCCGACAGACGTCAGAAGCCGCGATCGATCCACTCCTGGAGGTGCGGAGCCTCGGAGCCGACGGTGGTCGTCTCCCCGTGACCGGTGTGTACGACGGTGTCGCCCGGCAGGTTGAGCAGCCGGTCCCGGATCGACTCGACGATCGTGCCGAAGTCGCTGTACGACCTGCCCGTCGCGCCCGGCCCGCCCGCGAAGAGCGTGTCGCCGCTGAAGAGCGCCGTCAGACCCGGCGCGTACAGGCAGACCGCGCCGGGGGCGTGGCCGGGGGTGTGCAGCACGGTCAGTTCGAGACCCGCCACGGTGAGGACCTGGCCGTCGGCCAGCTCACCGTCGGGCATCCGGTCGGGATGGGTCTGCTTCCACAGCGGCAGGTCGTCGCCGTGGAGCAGGATCGGGGCCCCGGTGCGCGCCGCGAGTTCGGGCGCGGCGTCGATGTGGTCGTTGTGCGCGTGGGTGCACACGATGGCCCGCAGGGTGCGACCGTCGAGGGCTTGGGCGATCGCATCGGCGTCGTGTGCGGCGTCGACGACGATCACCTCGGTGTCGTCGCCGACGATCCACACGTTGTTGTCGACGTCCCAGGTGCCGCCGTCCAGTGAGAACGTCCCCGAGGTGACCAGGCGTTCGATCCGCGCGCCGGCCGTCACAGGACCACCACCGAACGCAGCACCTCGCCGCCGTGCATCCGCTCGAAGGCCTTCTCGACCTCGTCGAGGGCGATGGTCTCGGTGACGAAGGCGTCCAGGTCCAGCCGTCCCTGCAGATACAGGTCGATCAGCATCGGGAAGTCCCGGGAGGGCAGGCAGTCGCCGTACCAGGAGGACTTCAGAGCGCCGCCCCGGCCGAAGACGTCCAGCAGCGGCAGCTCCAGCTTCATCTCCGGGGTCGGCACTCCGACCAGGACCACCGTGCCGGCCAGATCGCGGGCGTAGAAGGCCTGCTTGTAGGTCTCCGGGCGGCCGACGGCCTCGATGACGACATCGGCGCCGAAGCCGCCGGTCAGCTCACGGATCGCCTCGACCGGGTCGGTCTCCTTGGAGTTGACCGTGTGGGTCGCGCCCAGCTTGCGGGCCGTGGCCAGCTTGCGGTCGTCGACGTCGACAGCGATGATCCGCGCCGCGCCCGCCAGATGCGACCCGACGACGGCCGCGTCGCCGACTCCGCCGCAGCCGATGACCGCCACGCTGTCGCCGCGTCCGACCTGGCCGGTGTTGATGGCCGCGCCGATGCCGGCCATGACGCCGCAGCCCAGGAGACCGGCGGCGGCCGGCGAGGCGGCCCGGTCCACCTTCGTGCACTGCCCCGCCGCCACCAGCGTCTTCTCCGCGAACGCGCCGATGCCCAGTGCCGGCGACAGCTCGGTGCCGTCAGTGAGGGTCATCTTCTGCTTGGCGTTGTGCGTGTTGAAGCAGTACCAGGGCCGTCCGCGCAGGCAGGCCCGGCACTGCCCGCACACGGCACGCCAGTTGAGGATCACGAAGTCGCCCGGGGCGACGTCCGTGACCCCCTCACCCACCGACTCGACGACTCCCGCGGCCTCGTGCCCGAGCAGGAAGGGGAACTCGTCGTTGATGCCGCCCTCGCGGTAGTGCAGATCGGTGTGGCAGACCCCGCAGGCCTCGATCTTCACCAGCGCCTCACCCGGGCCCGGATCGGGCACGATGATCGTTTCCAGGCTGACGGGGGCGCCCTTTCCGCGAGCGACGACGGCACGAACCTGGTGAGTCATGGCACTCCTCGACTGTGTGAATTCCAAGGACGAAATTCCGAGCAGATGTTTCTCATTACGGCACAGATCTCATGTCCCGCAACACAGCATCGTGGAGCGCCGACCAGGGGTCAAGGTCCTGGCACGCAGCGGCGAGGGCCGCTCCCCAGGGGGTGCGGCGACTGCGACGGAGGCGGATCCGGCACACGGTGACCGAGGGGCGCCACATCGGGCCGGTCACGTGCCACGTCGGCCGACGGCCCGCGGAAGCGGGTGATCGAGGCAGTCCGCGCCGGCGGGTAATCCACTCGCGTGCGAGCGGCGCCCGCCCTACTCTGCGCGCCATGGCAAAAGCACCCGTTCTCACGCCCCGGGCGGACGACTTCCCGCGCTGGTACCAGGACCTGATCAGCAAGGCCGAACTGGCCGACAACGGGCCGGTGCGCGGCACCATGGTCATCCGACCGTACGGGTACGGCCTGTGGGAGCGGATGCAGCAGGAGATGGACGCCCGGATCAAGGGCGCCGGTGCCTCCAACGCCTACTTCCCCCTCTTCATCCCGCAGTCGTATCTGACGAAGGAGGCCGAGCACGTCGAGGGCTTCGCTCCCGAACTGGCCGTCGTCACCCACGGCGGCGGCAAGGAGCTGGAGGAGCCCGTCGTCGTCCGGCCCACCTCCGAGACGATCATCAACGACTACTTCTCCAAGTGGGTGCAGAGCCACCGCGACCTGCCCCTGCTCATCAACCAGTGGGCGAACGTGGTGCGCTGGGAGCTGCGCCCGCGCGTGTTCCTGCGCACGACGGAGTTCCTGTGGCAGGAGGGCCACACCGCGCACGCCACCTACGAGGAGGCCCGGGACTACGCCGCGCTCATCCATCGCGACGTGTACGCCGACTTCATGGAGAACGTCCTCGCCATGGACGTCGTCCTGGGACGCAAGACCGCCAGGGAACGCTTCGCCGGTGCGATCAACACGCTCACCCTGGAGGGCATGATGGGCGACGGCAAGGCGCTGCAGCTGGGCACCAGCCACGAGCTCGGCCAGAACTTCGCCAGAGCCTTCCACACCCGGTACCTGTCGAAGGACGGTCGGCAGGAGTACGTCTGGCAGACCTCCTGGGGCTCCACCACGCGCATGGTCGGCGCCCTGGTGATGATGCACGGTGACGACCACGGTCTGCGCGTCCCGCCCCGCCTGGCCCCCGTCCAGGC
>NZ_MUBM01000278.1 GCF_002154505.1 Streptomyces carpinensis
GGAGACCGTCCGGCTCGGCGATCTTGATGCCGAGCCGGACGGTCTCCCCCGGCGACATGTAGAAGATCCGCACGCCCTGCGGTGTGCGCGTGAAGCCGTCCGGCACCGCGAGCGAGAAGCCGGCCCGGTCGTGCACCAGGTGGTAGCCCGAGGGGGCGGTGGGGCCGTCGGCGGCGGCCGAGGCGGACCGGGTGCCCGAGACCGTGGCGGCCGGCCCGGACGGCACCGCGGCCGACGGCACCGACGCCGAGGACGCGGGCGAGGCCGCCCCGGACGCCGTGCCCGCCGTGGTGCTCCCCACGGCGCTCGCGGCCGTACCCGGAGCCGAACTCACCGGCGTGTGGCCGCCGGTGCCGCCCCCGTTCATCAGCAGCGCCGCCGCGGACACGCCCGCCCCGGCCAGCGCGGCGACGAGTAACGCCCCGGCCAGCACGCCCCGCCTGGAGAGCCGGGCGGGCGCCTCCTGCGCACCCCCGTCCGGCGCGCCAGGGCCTTCGGCCCCGCTCGGTCCACCGGAGGCGCCGGGCACGGCGGAACCGGCCTGCCCTCCGGACACGCCCCGCCCTCCGGAACCACCGGAACCCTCCGGGGCGCCCGCCGGGGACGACGCCTCCAGGCCCGGCCGGCCCGACCCGCCCGACCCGCCCGGCTGGGCCGTCCGGCCCGACCGGGTCGGCCTGGGCAGTGAGGGCAGCGCGGGCAGTTGTGGCACGTTGCGCTGCGTCGGCGTGTAGCGGGACGGCGGCTGCTGCGGCGTACGCCCCGTCTCCAGGAAGGTCCGCAGCATGCGCTCCGCCTCGGCCGCCTCCAGCCGCCGGTCCGGATCGCGCTCCAGCAGTCCGCGTACGACGGGGAGGATCGGCCCGGCCTGCGCGGGCGGCCGGATCTCGTCCATGACGACCGCGTGCAGGATCCCGCCCAACGAGTCGCGCCGGAAGGGCGATTCACCGCTCAGCGCCGTGCACAGCAGGGCGCCCAGGGACCACAGGTCCGACTGCGGACCCGTGCCGCTCCCGGACATCCGCTCGGGTGCGGTGTACTCCGGCGAGCCCACGAAGGAGCCGGTCTCGGTGAGTGTGGTGGCGCCCGCCACCTGGGCGATGCCGAAGTCGGTGAGGACGATGCGGTCGGTGCCGGACTCCACCAGGACGTTGGCCGGCTTGATGTCGCGATGCAGCACCCCGGCGGCGTGCGCCGTGCGCAGCGCGCTCAGCAGGGCGATGCCGATGCGGGCGGCCTCGGCGGCGTCCACCGGCCCGCGCGTGGCGATCCGGTCGGCCAGCGAGCCGCCCTCGACCAGCTCCATGACGATGAAAGGGCGTTCGTCCTGTTCCACGATGTCGTGGACGACGATTACGTGCGGGTGCCGTAACTGGGCGACCGCGCGTGCCTCCCGCAGCGTCCGGTCCCGCTGCTGCAGGGCTTCGTCGGCGGACAACGTCTCGTCGAACGGAAGTTCCTTGACCGCGACCCGCCGGCCGAGCAACTGGTCGGTCGCCCGCCACACGATGCCCATGCCGCCGCGCCCGATCCGCGCCTCCAGGCGGTAACGGCCCGCGATCACACGGAGGTCGGCCCCCTCGGTCCCCATGCGCCCCATCATGCCGCATCGGACCGCTCCCCTTCCGGGGCGCCGACCGGCCAAGCGCGGGGCCCGCCGGCCGTCAGCCCGAGGAGGGCCGCCAGCTCTGGAGCACCGTCTTGAACTGCTGCCGTGTGGTGGCCCAGTCCTCGACGGGCGCAGACATGTAGATCGCGTACTCCACGCCCCCACGCGAGAAGTACGTCTCCTCGATCGCGCGGCGCGGCCCGGGGAAGGCCGTGTCCTTGCCCAGCGCCGTCCACGTGTACTCCCATCGGGAGCCGGAACAGTCGCGGAAGGTGTTGGCCTGGAGAGTCACCCGCTTGTAGTCGACCAGCCGCTGCAATTGCTGTTCGAGGTCGATCTGGTGATCGTACGCGGTGGGGAAGTCCGGCGAGTCGTCGACGGCGATGCGGATGAGGTGCTTTCCGCCGTCGGGCGTGTAGTCGACCTGGTGGAGTTTCTGATTGGCGTTCTCCCGCCGCCAGCTCGCGTCGGGCACGGCGATGCTGAAGCCGTAGGGGTCGTCGCGGCGCACCCAGCCGTCCGGGAGGTCGCCGGTCGCACCGGCCGCCCCGGTCCGGGTCGGGCTCGGCCCGGGTGACGTGGGGGGCGGTGTGGACGCGGACGGTCCGGCGTCGTGCCGCCGGCCCGCGTCCCATTTCTGCAGCACCACCGCGGTGCCGCCGCCGATGAGCGCGGCGAGGACCGCCACCAGGGCGATGTTGCGCAGGCGACGGCGCCTGGGGGGCCTCGCCCCGCTCGCGGCCCCGTGCACGGGCGCGACGGCCGTCGGCGGCGTCACCGGGTGGTACGGCGTCGTCGCACCGGTGACAGGCGGGCCGGACACGGGTGCGCCGGAGTGCGGGCCCGGCTGCGCGCCCGGGTACGCACCGGTCTGCGCGCCCGGGTACGCACCGGCGTACCCGGGATGCGTTCCCGGCTCCGGGTGGTGATCGACCCGCTGGGTCGGCACGTACGCCTGCGCGTCGCGCGGCCGCCGCCCCTCGCCGGCCTCCGCGAGCATCTGCTCGATCGTCGTGACGTCCGGTCGTGCGGCCGGATCCTTGCGCAGGAGTGCGGTGATGACCGGTGCGAGCGGGCCGGCGTGCTGCGGCTCGCGCGGCTCCTCGTCGACGACCGCCTGCATGGTGCTCAGCGGCGAGGTGCGGCGGAACGGCGACAGCCCCTCCACCGCCGTGTACAGCGTGGCACCCAGCGCCCACAGGTCGGAGGCCGGGCCGGGGTCGTGGCCGCGGACCCGCTCGGGGGCCAGGTAGTCGACCGAGCCGACGACCTCTCCGGTGCGGGTGATGGTGGTGTCGCCCTCGATCTGGGCGATGCCGAAGTCGGTGATCAGCACGCGGCCGTCCTGGCCGAGCAGGACGTTGCCGGGCTTGACGTCGCGGTGCAGCACCCCGGCGGCGTGCGCGGCCCGCAGGGCGCGCAGCACCCACAGTCCGATCCGGGCCGCCTCCTGCGGTTCCAGGCGACCCCGTTCCTTGACCGCGTCCGCCAGCGACTGGCCCTCGACCAGTTCCATGACGATCCACGGGCGGCCGTCGTGCTCCAGCACGTCGTGCACGGTGACGACGGCGGAGTGGTTGATCCGAGCGGCCGCGCGGGCCTCCGCCCTGGTACGTGCGAGGAGGACCGCCTTGTCGCTCTCGGAGACGTAGAGCGCGGCGGTCAACTCCTTTATGGCGACGGACCGGTGCAGCACCTCGTCGTGCGCGCGCCACACCCGGCCCATGCCGCCGCTGCCGATGGAGTCGGCGAGCCGGTAGCGGCCCGCGAGGAGCAGGCCCTGCATCTGATTCACGTTGCCCCGCAATGTTCTTGACAGGGTCAGAGTAAGGACCGGCCCTCCGACAGGGAACCGGCGGGGTGCCAAGGAGACCCCACTGTGACGGTTGTCGCTTCCCGGTGCTTCCGGGAACTTCTGTGAACTCCCGATATCTCCTGTGAGGCCTGGAAGTTCAGCCGGTGAACCGGTACGTCGCCGACGCCTGTTCGTACAGCTTGCTCACCTCGTCCCGCTCGGACTCCGGGCCACGTACCTGCACCACGTGGTAGCGGCCGCCCAGGAGCATGGCGACGTTGCGTACGAACAGCTGCCGCCCGCTCGCGTCGTTCCAGGTGAACTGCCCCTCCGCCATGGACCGTCCGCCCACCTCGATGGTCCGCAGCCCGGAGGACGTCGCCCAGCTGGAGTCGCGGTAGCCCTGCAGCTCGCTCTCCTTCTCCCGCTGATACGTCATCGGGTCGCTGCCGAACTCGGCGGCGCCGTCCCGGCCGGGGACCACGATCAGCTCGAAGCCGCCGTGGGAGTAGACCACCTGACCCCGGTCGTTCTTCGGCGTACGGCTCCAGCCCTTGGGGACGGCGATCCGGAACCCCGCGGAGTCCTTGCGCAGAGTGAACCCGTCGGCGACGTCCGTACCGGTGGTCTGTGTCTCGGTCGACCCCGAGGAACCGGCCGAACCGGACGAGCCGGACGGGTCGGCCGAACCCCTCGGCCGGCCGGGGCTGTTGTCGGCGTTCCCGTCGCTCGGGGCCGGGCTCGCCTCGCCGGCGGCTCTCGTACGGTCGCCGCCCGTCGCGCCGCTGTGCCCGGCCTTCGGCATGAACAGCATCGCGTACGCGACCGCCGCGGCCAGCAGGAGCAGGATCACCAGGAGGAGGGTCCGCCCGAGACTGCGCGGTGAACGGGCCTCCTCGCGGCCTCGCTTGTGCCGTCCGTGGTGGACGGGCAGCGCTGTGCGCCGCCTGCGCACCAGCTCGCCCCGGCGGCGGACGACCGGGAGCCGGCTCGCGTCGGCGGGCGGCGCGGCCACGACGTGGGCGCCTGCCTCGGGCTCCGGCGCGGACCGCACCAGCGAACGCAGCCAGCCGCCCAGCTCCTCGAAGTCCAGTCGCTCGGTGGGGTCCTGACGCAGCAGCGATTCCACGACCGGGCGGAGCGGTCCGCACTCCTCAGCGAAGGCGGGCGGCTCGGCGCACACCATCTGCACGAGCTCGGCCGTCGACTCCTCCGGGTACGGAGCGTGCCCCTGTACGGCGCGGAAGAGCAGCGCGCCCAGCGCCCACAGGTCGGTGGCGGGTCCGATGGGCGCGGCCAGCTGCCAGTTCTCGTGCACGGGGCCGGCCTGCTCCGGCGCCCAGCGCTCGGTCACCGGGCCCACCACTGTCATCCGCGCCTGCCGCGCCCGCTCGGCGGCCAACGCGGTGGCGGGTCCCCGTCGCACGGGCGTACCGGCGACGCGATCGTCCCAACGGGCCGGGGGCGGGGTCGCCGCGGACGGTTCGGGCGCGGCGGCGGCACCGCCCGGTCCCGTGGCGCCGCGGGACGGGTCGGTCAGGGCCGCGGCACCGAGCGCGGGCACGTCCCGTCCCGGGGTGCCCGGGCCCGCGGTCCCGGGTGGCAGGCCGTACGCCGGCCGGCCGCTTCCGGTTGCACCGGCGGGAGGAAGGGCCGTACGTCCCGATCCGCCGCCGGCCGCCGCAGGGCCGCCGCCCGTGGTGCCGGGTCCGCCGGTTCCGGTTCCGCCGCCGGGAACGGGTCCGGCGGTCGGGGGGCGTTGGGCCGTGCCGTTGTGCCAGGCGGTCGCACGGACCCCGTAGGGGTCGGCGATCTGCCCCGGCGGACCGGTGCGGCTCTCGCCCTCGGCGGGCGGCCGGGCGCCGGGCAGTGCCGCGCGCGCACTCTGCTGCGCCTCGTGGACACGGGCCGCCGCCCGTGCGCCCGCGCGATACGCGGCGATCGCCCCGGCTCGCGCGGCCCGCACGTCGTCACCGCTCTGCGGCGTGCGCCGGGCGAGCGCTCCGGGCGCCCCCGCGACGTTCGCCGGGTCGCCTCCGGGCAGCGGCAACGCGCCCGCGGCCCGTGCCTCGATCGCGGCCCGCCGCGCGGCCTCGGGATCCGCCGGGGGCGAACCCGGGCCGCTCGACTGCCCGCCGAAGCCCGCTCCGCCGAAGTCGCGCGGGTTCCCGGTGCCGGTGCGCCCCGTGCCGCTTGTACCGCCGTACGGGCCGGGACCTCCGTGAGCCGCCGCGTCACCGGGCCCGACCGGGCCCTGGGTTCCCTCGCCCTCGCCCCGGCCCGCGTGCGCGCCCTCGTCCCCCTGGACCGGCACCGGGTCGTACCCGCACAGGGCCTCCTCGGCCGCGCTGACCGCGAGGCCGGTCAGCATGACCCGGCCGTCGTCGCAGACCAGGACGGTGCGAGCGGTGATGTTGCGGTGCACCCAGCCGTGGCCGTGCAGGACCCGCAGCGCCATGAGTATGTCGGAGGCGACCTCGGCCGCCCGGTACGGCGTCAGCGGCTTCTCGGCCAGCAGCGCCGCCAGGGGGCGCGCGGCGACCAGCTCACTGGCGATCCACAGCGAACCGCCCTCCGCGAACACGTCGAAGACCTGGTCGAGCCGTGGGTGGTCAGGGATGCGGGCTGCGGCCTGCGCGGCCTCGACCGCCCGGCGTACGGCCGGATCGGTGGGCCGCCGCGTGGCCGTGCGGGCCGCCCGCGCGGTCCCCGCCCGGCCCGTTACTCCCGCCCGGCCCGACGGCCTCCGGAAGGCGCCGTCCCGTGCCGTGAAGCCCTCGGGCAGCCCGTCCGCGTCGAGCACCTCCGCCTCGACGACCTCGGGCAACGGCACCTGCCGGAGCAGGACCTCCTGTCCGCTGTAGGTGTCGAAGGCCCGGGTCTCGGTGAGTTCGTACTCGTCCGACGGAGGCAGCGGCAGGCGGTAGCGGTCGGCGAGCACCCGGCCCGCATAGTCGTCCACGTTGCCTCCCCCGGCCGCACGGTCGGTCAAATCCGTTCGCCACGCGTCCCGTTCCCGAGGCTTACGGTACGCAACCACTCACGATACGTGCCGGAGACAACCCGCAAAGTACGGATGCCGGATCTCACTTGGGTTCGAAGGTCTTCGTCAGCGTCCGCCAGGTGTCCCTGCGCAGATCGCTGCCCCAGTTGTCCGCCTTCGCCGTGTACATCAGGGCGTACCCGTGACGGTCGTCGACGACGAACCCGCGGTCTATCGTGCGGTACCGGGTCCCGCCGTCGAGGTAGGTGAACTCCCAGTCGGCCGCGTTCCAGCCCCGGTAGCCCACCTTCTCGATCCGGATGCGGTGGTACTGCTTGCGCACCATGTAGCGCTCCTGGTCCCGCCAGTCGGCCACGGGGTCGTCCTTCGGGGTGGACGTCCAGGCGACCAGCAGCTTCTGCCCGTCGGGGCCGGTGAAGCGGGCCCCGGCGGAGTCGGTGCGCGTGTACTTCCACCCCTTGGGCAGCCCTATGGAGAACTTCGGGCTGCCCTTGTACGTCGAGACCGCCGGCGCCGAGCCGTCACCGGAACCGGAGTCCGAGCCGTTGTCGTCCGACGCACCGGTGCCGGAGCTCGCGGCGGGCGAGCCGCCCGAACCGGCCGTGTCCGTCGCGGAGTCGGCCGCCTTGCCGTTCACCGCGCCACCGCTGCCGGCGTCCTGCTCGGGCGAGGCCTTCCCGGACGCGTCGGCGGGGGCGGACGCACGGGAGGCGGCACCGTTGCCACCGCCCTTGGAATCCTGGTCGTCACCGCCGAGCGTGAGGGCCAGCACGGTGCCGATCACGGCGAGCGCCACGACCACCGCGACGATCACCAGCGTGCGTCGCGGCACCACATCGGTGAGCGGCGCCCGCGGCGCCGGCCGCGGTGGCAGGTCCAGGTCCGGCGGCGGCACGACCGGCCACCCGGAACCGCTGCGACCGGCCTTGGCACCGTTCTCGTTCCCTTTTCCGGTCCCCTTGCCGGTCCCGGTCTCTGCCCCGGCCGAGCCGCTCGCGGTCCCGGCGGCGGCACCGGCCCCGGCATCAGCACCGGTGGCAGTGCCCTTGCGGTTTCCGGCCGCCGTACCGGCCGCCGCGGAGGCGGAACCCCCGGCGGTCGGCCGGGCCTTTACTCCCGAACCCGAGCCGGAACCCGAACCCGAGCCGGCGCCCGTCGACTCGGCCGCGGCCGTGTCGCCCGCCGTCGGCTTGGTGCGGGCGGCGGCCGCCGAGGTCGCCGCTCCCGCCGCCGACGCGGCCTTGCGCACGGAGCGCAGCGCGCCGCGCAGCCGCTCGGCCGCGTCCTCGCCCCGCTTGCCCGAGCTGCCGGAACCGGAGCCGGAGGCCGCAGAGTCGCTCTTGCCCGCGCTCCGGTCCGGCTGTACGGGCAGCGGTACGAGCTTCGTGGCGTCCGCGGGCGGCTCCGGCTCGGCCGCCTTCGGCTCGGGCGCGTTGATGACGGCGTTGAGCATCACCCGGGCACCCGCGTCGTCCAGGCGCTTGGCCGGGTCCTTCTCGAGCAGGCCGTAGATGACGTCCCGGAGCGGGCCGGCGTTCTTGGGCTCCTCCAGCGGCTCGGTCATCACCGCGGTCAGCGTGGCGATCGCCGAACCCTTGTCGTACGGCGGAGCGCCCTCGACCGAGGCGTACAGCAGGCCGCCGAGCGACCACAGGTCGGCCGCCGGGCCGGGCTTGTGGCCTCGGGCCCGCTCCGGGGAGATGTAGGAGGGCGCGCCGACCAGCATTCCGGTCGAGGTGATGGACGGGTCGCCCTCGACCTGGGCGATGCCGAAGTCGGTGAGCACGACCCGGCCGTCCTCGGCGATGAGCACGTTGGAGGGCTTCACGTCGCGGTGCAGGATGCCCTGGCGGTGCGCCGAGCGCAGCACGTCGAGGACCGCGAGACCGACCTCCGCGGCCCGCCGGGGCTCCAGCAGGCCGTCCTCGCGGATCACCTCGGCGAGGGACTTGCCCTCGACGAGCTCCATCACGATCCACGGGCGGTCGTCCTCGTCGACCACGTCGAAGACGGTCACCGCGCTGGTGTTGCGGATCCGCGCGATCGCCTTGGCCTCGCGCAGGGTGCGCGTGATCAGGCGCCGCTTCTCGTCCTCGTCGATGTTCGACGGGAACCTCAGTTCCTTGACCGCGACCGTCCGGCCCAGGGTCTCGTCCTCGGCCCGCCACACGGTGCCCATGCCGCCGCGGCCGAGCACGTCCCCCAGCCGGTACCGCCCGGCGAGAAGACGCTCGCTGTTGTCCTGACGAGTGTCCTGACGGGATGCCCCCGCCCGCTCCGCCTCCGACATGCGTCCCCTCATGCAACCCGCCCTGACAGAGCCTCCATTGTCTCTCACGCGACAAGTGCTCAACGCCCAGGGTGCCCCTGAGGACACCCTGGTGCCCGGTGGAACGGCGTGGCCGGTGTGGCGGGATGACGGGCCGTGACAGGAGAGCAGCCCGGGGTGCCGACGCTCCGGGACACTTCCCCTCTTATGGGGCCCGCCCGAAGCTCATCGGGTCTGCCGGAATCTCGCGTGTCCCGTCCGAATCCCGTTGGTCCGAACCCCGTGAGGCCCTCCCGAACCTCGTGATCACGAGGCCGTTCCGAACCTCATGGCGCTGTCCCGGGCCCCGTGGGCGGTCCCGAAGATCCGGCCCCTCACAACGGCACTATGTCCGGCGCCCCCAGCCGCGCCGCGTCGGCCGTCAGATCGTCCGGCTGCCGCTGCGACTCCCGCTCGGCCTCCACCCGCTTGTCGTAGTGTTCGACTTCGCGTTCGATCTGGTCCTTGTCCCAGCCCAGCACCGGCGCCATCAGCTCGGCCGCCTCACGGGCGCTGCGCGTGCCCCGGTCGAAGGTCTCGATGGATATGCGGGTGCGCCGGGTGAGTACGTCGTCCAGATGCCGTGCCCCCTCGTGCGAGGCGGCATAGACGATCTCCGCGCGCAGGTAGTCGTCGGCTGCCTGGAGGGGGGTGCCGAGGGCCGGGTTCTCTGCGACGAGGGCGAGGATCTCCTGCGCGGCCGAGCCATAGCGGTGCAACAGGTGCTCCACCCGCACCACATGGAGGCCGGTGGCGGCGGCGATGCGCGCCCGCGCGTTCCACAGCGCTCGGTAGCCCTCGGCTCCGTACAGCGGGATCTCCTCGGTGACGCAGTCGGCGACCCGCATGTCCAGGCCGTGCACCGCCTCGTCGACGGCGTCCTTGGCCATCACCCGGTAGGTGGTGTACTTGCCTCCCGCGACGACGACCAGGCCCGGCACCGGATGGGCCACGGTGTGCTCGCGCGAGAGCTTGCTGGTGGCCTCGGACTCGCCGGCCAGCAGGGGTCGCAGGCCCGCGTACACGCCCTCCACGTCGTCACGGGTGAGCGGCACCGCGAGCACCGAGTTCACATGCTCCAGCAGGTAGTCGATGTCGGCGCTGGAGGCCGCCGGGTGCGCCTTGTCCAGGTCCCAGTCGGTGTCGGTGGTGCCGATGATCCAGTGCCGGCCCCAGGGGATGACGAACAGCACGGACTTCTCGGTGCGCAGGATCAGCCCGGTGGTGGAGTTGATGCGGTCCTTGGGCACGACGAGGTGGATGCCCTTGGAGGCCCGGACGTGGAACTGGCCGCGCTCCCCCACCATGGCCTGGGTGTCGTCGGTCCACACCCCGGTGGCGTTGACGACCTGCTTGGCGCGGACCTCGTACTCGCCGCCGCCCTCCACGTCCTGCACCCGCGCACCGACCACGCGCTCGCCCTCGCGCAGGAACCCGGTGACCCGCGCCCGGTTCGCGGCCAGCGCGCCGTACGACACGGCGGTGCGCACCAGGGTGGCCACGAAGCGGGCGTCGTCCATCTGGGCGTCGTAGTACTGAAGGGCCCCGACCAGGGCGTCCTTCTTCAGGCAGGGTGCCACGCGCAGGGCGTGACGGCGACTCAGGTGGCGGTGCAGCGGCAGGCCCCGGCCATGGCCGCGGGCCATCGACATGCCGTCGTAGAGCGCCACGCCCGACCCCGCGTACCAGCGCTCCCAGCCCTTGTGCTTCAACGGGTACAGGAACGGCACGGGCCTGACCAGGTGCGGGGCGAGGCGTTCCAGCAGCAGGCCGCGCTCCTTCAGCGCCTCGCGGACGAGCGCGAAGTCGAGCATCTCCAGATAGCGCAGTCCGCCGTGTATCAGCTTGCTGGAGCGGCTCGACGTGCCGGAGGCCCAGTCACGGGCCTCGACGATGCCGGTGGACAGGCCGCGTGTGACGGCGTCCAGGGCCGTGCCCGCGCCGACCACGCCGCCGCCCACGACCAGGATGTCCAGTTCACGCTCGGCCATTTCCGCCAGTGACTCGGCGCGCTGCGCCGGCCCCAGTGTCGCTGTCCTCACTGCGCCTCCCGCTGTCCGTCGCGCCGGCCGCACCCGTCGGGCGAAGCCCGTCTCCCGTCCCTTCCGCATCCCCCGTCATCTCCCCATGCCCAAATTCTGACCGGCTTGCCCGTCTTCAGCCACCAGTCGCCCCCAGCCTGTGGACAACTTCCAGCGGTTCACCCAGAAACACGCTGGTCAATCCCGCAAAACGGTCATATTTACTCCTAGTCTGACATTGCACTCGCTCGTCCTGTCCACAGGACTTGCGTGCCCGCCATGCCTCGGTTATTGGGAAGGACGGCCCACGCCATGCCCGCAGATCTCGCCGTCATCGGACTCGGTCCTCTCGGCCTGCCCCTGGCCCAGGCCGCCGTGGCCGCCGGTATGCCCACCCTCGGGTACCGCACCGGGGACGAGTCCGGCTCCCTCAGCCCCGCCGAACTGCGCCGGATGCTCTCGGGGGGCTTCCGGCCCGCCACCAACCCCGCCGAACTGGGCCGGGTCCGCACCGTGGTGATCTGCGCGCCGACCCCGCGCGGCACCGACGGCGGGCTCGACCTGAGCCAGGTGGAGACCGCCGCCCGCGCCCTCGCCGAACACCTGCGCCCGCACACCACCGTCATCCTGGAGTCGCCCGTGCACCCGGGGACGACGGAGGAGTTCCTGCGCCCGCTCCTGGAGCAGGGGTCGGGGCTGCGCGCGGGGCGCGACTTCCACCTCGCCTACTCACCGAGCCGCGTCGATCCCGGCAGCCGCGACTTCACCCCGGCCAACACGCCCAAGGTGATCGGCGGCCTCACCCCGGCCTGCACCGAGTCGGCCGCCGCCTTCTACGGCCGCCTCACCGACAAGGTGGTCCGCGCGCGCGGGCTCAGGGAGGCGGAGACGGTCCAGCTCCTGGAGACCAACTACCGGCACGTCAACATCGCCCTGGTCAACGAGATGGCGGTGCTCTGCCACGACCTGGGCGTGGACCTGTGGGACGTCGTGCGCTGCGCGGAGACCAAGCCGTTCGGCTTCCACGCCTTCCGCCCCGGCCCCGGCGTCGGGGGCCACGGCCTCCCGCAGGACCTGACCGGCCCCGCCGGCCGCGGCCTGCGCATGGTGGAACTCGCCGAGCGGGTCAACAGCCGCATGCCCCGCTACGTCATCCAGCGCGCCGCGACTCTCCTCAACGAGCACGGCAAGTCGGCGCGGGGTGCCCAGGTACTCCTTCTGGGCGTCACGTACAAGCCCGACCTCGCGGATCTCCAGGGCACCCCGGCGGAGGAGATCGCCGTCCGCCTGATGGGACTGGGCGCCTCGGTCAGCTACCACGACCCGCACGTGCCCGCGTGGAACGTCCTGGACCGGCCCGTCCCGCGCGCGGACGCGCTGTACGAGGCGGTGGCGGACGCCGACCTGACGATCCTGCTCCAGCATCACCGGACGTACGACCTGCAAGGGCTGTCGGTGAAGGCGCAGTTGTTGCTGGACACGCGGGGGGCGGCGCCTTTGGGGGCGGCGCATCGGTTGTGAGAGGTGGGCGCCCCATTCCACGATGCCGACCATGGACCCGGTAGGTGGTTCGCTCGGAATTCGGGCCGGGCCCCGGGGGCGGGGTCCGGACCGTGTCGTTGGAAGGGGGGCGCCCAAGACAACTGGGTCGCCGATCACGGACGCTACCGCTCCACAACGCCCGTTCGGCCCACATTCGCCCCGAACGCAACCATGCACCTACTTCCGCACACCGCACCCCCGCCTGCGCATACACAAAGAGGCCCGGCCACCCGCCTGAGCGAGTGACCGGGCCCCTTCCGTGAGATCCCTGCGCGTTACCGCTTGTGCTGCGAGTCCGCCACCGTCACCTCGACCCGCTGGAACTCCTTGAGCTCGCTGTAGCCGGTCGTGGCCATGGCGCGGCGCAGGGCGCCGAAGAAGTTCATGGAGCCGTCGGGGGTGTGGGAGGGGCCGGTCAGGACCTCCTCGATCGTGCCGACCGTGCCCAGGTCGACCTTCTGGCCGCGCGGCAGCTCCTCGTTGACGGCCTCCATGCCCCAGTGGTGGCCCTTGCCGGGCGCGTCCGTGGCGCGCGCCAGCGGGGAGCCCATCATCACCGCGTCCGCGCCGCAGGCGATCGCCTTGGGCAGGTCACCGGACCAGCCGACGCCGCCGTCCGCGATCACGTGCACGTACCGGCCGCCGGACTCGTCCATGTAGTCGCGGCGGGCGGCGGCCACGTCGGCGACCGCGGTGGCCATCGGGACCTGGATGCCCAGCACGTTGCGCGTGGTGTGGGCGGCGCCGCCGCCGAAGCCGACCAGGACGCCGGCCGCGCCGGTGCGCATCAGGTGCAGGGCCGCGGTGTAGGTGGCGCAGCCGCCGACGATCACCGGGACGTCGAGCTCGTAGATGAACTGCTTCAGGTTCAGCGGCTCGTGCGAGGACGACACGTGCTCGGCGGAGACCGTCGTACCGCGGATGACGAAGATGTCCACGCCCGCGTCCACGACCGCCTTGGAGAACTGGGCGGTGCGCTGCGGGGAGAGCGCGGCGGCGGTGACCACTCCGGAGTCGCGCACCTCCTTGATCCGCGCGCCGATCAGCTCCTCCTTGATCGGCGCGGCGTAGATCTCCTGGAGGCGGCGGGTGGCGGCCTCGGAGGGAAGCTCGGCGATCTCGTCCAGCAGCGGCTGCGGGTCCTCGTGGCGCGTCCACAGGCCCTCGAGGTTCAGCACACCCAGTCCGCCCAGCTCGCCGATACGGATGGCGGTGGCCGGGGAGACGACCGAGTCCATGGGGGCGGCCAGGAAGGGCAGCTCGAAGCGGTAGGCGTCGATCTGCCAGGCGATCGAGACCTCCTTCGGGTCCCGCGTACGGCGGCTGGGGACGACGGCGATGTCGTCGAAGGCGTACGCCCGGCGGCCGCGCTTGCCGCGCCCGATCTCGATCTCAGTCACGTCTTGGCCTTTCCCTGATGCGTTGCAGCGTCTTCCAGTATCGCCGACGCCCATGACAAAAGCGGCCCCGGAGGATCCGGGGCCGCCCTCAGACAGAATCCACGCGCGCGTGGATCACTTCTTGCCGCTGTAATTCGGCGCCTCGACCGTCATCTGGATGTCGTGCGGGTGGGACTCCTTCAGACCCGCCGAGGTGATGCGCACGAACTGGCCGTTCGCCTGGAGCTCCGGCACCGTCCTGCCGCCGACGTAGAACATCGACTGCCGCAGGCCGCCGACGAGCTGGTGGACGACCGAGGACAGCGGGCCGCGGTAGGGCACCTGGCCCTCGATGCCCTCGGGGATCAGCTGCTCGTCGGAGGCGACCCCCTCCTGGAAGTAGCGGTCCTTGGAGAACGACTTGCGGTCCCCGCGGGTCTGCATGGCGCCCAGCGAGCCCATGCCGCGGTAGGACTTGAACTGCTTGCCGTTGATGAACAGCAGCTCGCCCGGGGACTCCTCGCAGCCGGCGAGGAGCGAGCCGAGCATCACCGTGTCGGCGCCCGCGACCAGGGCCTTGGCGATGTCGCCGGAGTACTGCAGGCCGCCGTCGCCGATGACCGGGATGCCGGCCTCCCTGGCGGCCAGCGAGGCCTCGTAGATGGCGGTGACCTGCGGGACGCCGATGCCGGCGACCACGCGGGTGGTGCAGATGGAGCCGGGGCCGACACCGACCTTGATGCCGTCGGCGCCCGCGTCGACCAGGGCCTGGGCGCCGGCCCGGGTGGCGACGTTGCCGCCGATGACGTCGACGCCGGCCGAATTCGACTTGATCTTGGCGATCATGTCGCCGACCAGCCGGGAGTGGCCGTGCGCGGTGTCCACGACGATGAAGTCGACGCCCGCCTCGATCAGGGCCTGGGCGCGCTCGAAGGAGTCGCCGGCCACGCCGACCGCGGCGCCGACCAGCAGCCGGCCCTTGGCGTCCTTGGCCGCGTTCGGGTACTGCTCGGCCTTGACGAAGTCCTTGACCGTGATCAGGCCCTTGAGGACGCCCGCGTCGTCGACCAGCGGCAGCTTCTCGATCTTGTGGCGGCGCAGCAGCTCCATGGCGTCCACGCCGGAGATGCCGACCTTGCCGGTGACCAGCGGCATCGGCGTCATGACCTCGCTGACCCGGCGCGAGCGGTCGGGCTCGAAGGCCATGTCGCGGTTGGTGACGATGCCGAGCAGCTTGCCGGAGGGGTCGGTGACGGGCACGCCGCTGATGCGGAACTTGGCGCACAGCGCGTCGGCCTCGCCGAGCGTGGCCTCCGGGTGGATGGTGATGGGGTTGGCCACCATGCCGGACTCGGACCGCTTGACCAGGTCGACCTGGTTGGCCTGGTCCTCGATGGACAGGTTGCGGTGCAGCACGCCGACACCGCCCTGGCGGGCCATCGCGATCGCCATGCGGGACTCGGTCACCTTGTCCATGGCCGCGGACAGCAGCGGGATGTTGACCCGCACGTTCTTGGAGACGTACGAGGCGGTGTCGATCTCGTCGGGCGCCATGTCCGACGGGCCCGGCAGGAGCAGCACGTCGTCGTAGGTCAGCCCGAGTGTCGCGAATTTCTCGGGCACTCCGTCGACGTTTGCAGTCATGACACCTTCCCCAAATGGCCTTGATCGGTGCGGATGTCCATGCTAACGGGAAGCGGAGGCGTCTCATTCCACGAAGCAGGGCCGCCGTGGGCTTCGTATGTTCGTACGGAACGGGCGCACTGCCCGTTCACCACCGGTCCAACTGCGGCCCGCCTACTGCTCGGCGAGGGCCCGCAGCCTGCTCAGTGCTCGGTGCTGGGCCACCCGGACCGCTCCTGGTGACATTCCCAACATCTGTCCCGTTTCCTCCGCGGTCAACCCCACCGCGATGCGCAGGAGCAGCAGTTCCCGCTGGTTCTCGGGAAGGTTGGCGAGCAGCTTCTTGGCCCACTCGGCGTCGCTGCTGAGCAGGGCCCGCTCCTCCGGGCCGAGGGAGTCGTCCGGGCGCTCGGGCATCTCGTCGGAGGGCACCGCCGTCGAACCGGGATGGCGCATCGCCGCGCGCTGCAGGTCCGCGACCTTGTGCGAGGCGATGGCGAAGACGAACGCCTCGAAGGGGCGCCCGGTGTCCCGGTAGCGCGGCAGGGCGAGGAGGACGGCGACGCAGACCTCCTGGGCCAGGTCCTCGACGAAGTGACGCGCGTCGCCCGGGAGCCGGGACAGCCGTGTGCGGCAGTAGCGCAGCGCCAGCGGGTGGACGCGGGCGAGCAGGTCGTGCGTGGCCTGCTCGTCGCCGTCGACGGCACGGTGGACGAGGGCACCGATCGCCCCTTGGGCAACTGCTGCCTCGTCGTCGCGCATCGGTCCATGGTGCCTTGACGTCGTCCGCTCCGTGGCACCACCTTCGCGGTTGTGCACCGAAGCGTTATGAGCGGGTGCGCCGGAACCCATCCCCTGCGCCCTCCCATTCCGCTCGACCGACTCGTCCCCGAGGAACTCCACACCTCAAGGATGCGGCATCCGCCGCGAAACGAGCAGCGGCCGTCCGGCGGGCCGCGTTGCCACCGGCTCCCGGCATGCGGTAGGCGGCGGCTAGTACGGCCCCGAAGCGGCCCTGCCCGGGCCCCGGACACGGTCTCGCGCGGACGGCCCGCACAGCCCACGCGACGGTGGAACGGCCCGTGCTCACCGGTCGCTCAGCCGCACGGAGCCGCGGCCCACCAGGGAGCCCGACCAGCGCAGATACGTATCCGCAGAAATGTCCGCAGGGACACCTGGACCGCGCTGCCGCGCTGCCGTGCGTCCGGGCACGGCGAGCGCACGGCAGGACGCTCCCCACGCTCGCCGTCGTGCGTGGGGACGTCGTGCAGGTCCGCCGGTTCGGGTCGGTCCCCGGCGGACCTAACGGACCAGGCCCCACCGGAAGCCGAGCGCCACCGCGTGCGCACGGTCCGAGGCGCCGAGCTTCTTGAACAGCCGGCGGGCGTGCGTCTTGACGGTGTCCTCGGAGAGGAACAGCTCGCGGCCGATCTCGGCGTTGGAGCGGCCGTGGCTCATGCCCTCCAGGACCTGGATCTCACGCGCGGTGAGCGTGGGCGCGGCGCCCATCTCGGCGGAGCGCAGCCGGCGCGGGGCGAGCCGCCAGGTGGGGTCGGCCAGAGCCTGGGTCACCGTGGCGCGCAACTCCGCACGGGAGGCGTCCTTGTGGAGATAGCCGCGGGCGCCGGCCGCGACGGCGAGTGCCACACCGTCGAGGTCCTCGGCGACCGTGAGCATGATGATGCGCGCACCGGGGTCGGCGGACAGCAGGCGCCGGACCGTCTCGACGCCGCCCAGACCGGGCATGCGCACGTCCATGAGGATGAGGTCCGAGCGGTCGGCACCCCAGCGGCGGAGAACTTCCTCGCCGTTGGCCGCCGTCGTCACGCGCTCGACGCCGGGCACGGTCGCGACCGCGCGGCGGAGCGCCTCTCGGGCAAGCGGGGAGTCGTCGCAGACGAGGACGGATGTCATGGCCGCCCTCCGCAGCTGATGCGCGTCACCTTGAGCCTCCAGGCTGGTACGAAATCGTCACCTGTGCGGTCGACCGTCTCGGACGCCTGCCCGAGCACTTGTGTTTTCAACCGCCTCCGCACTCTCAACGACGGTCACTCGAAAGAGTTACGGGGCCGTACGCCGTTTTCGGCACTCTACGTGAGGGAGCGGACACAGTGCAGACACAGACGTCAGACCCTCAACTTTTCACCACAACCTATGCCCCATTCAGCCCCTTTTCTTCCCGTTTCTAGGTGTCTAGGGCTAGATTCGCAATGAGTCATATTTTCATCTCCTTAGATCGGAGATGTACGGTCGTTGGCACCGTATCCGCCACCGAACGGCTACAAGGGGTCACGCAATGGCAGATTTCTCCCGCCTTCCCGGACCGAATGCGGACCTGTGGGACTGGCAGCTGCTGGCTGCCTGCCGCGGAGTGGACAGCTCGCTCTTCTTCCATCCGGAGGGCGAGCGCGGGGCGGCTCGAAGCGCTCGAGAGAACTCGGCCAAGGAGGTCTGCATGAGGTGCCCGGTCCGTGCGGAGTGCGCGGCACACGCCTTGGCGGTGCGCGAGCCGTACGGGGTGTGGGGTGGCCTCACCGAGGACGAGCGCGAGGAGCTCATGGGGCGGGCACGCAACCGGCTGGTGACGGCATCGTCATCCAGCGGGGACACCGCCGCCTCTGACAACTGAAGTAACGTTTCTTCTTACACAGACACGATCATCCACAAGGGCACGCGAACGCGTGCCCTCCCCTTGCCGTCCGTCTCGTGCGGTGCCACCCGTTGCCGTTCCGGGCGTGGTCACCTGGTCCCGGCGCGCACCAGTTCGTCCAGCGTGGCCGCCACCGCAGGCACCTGGGCCAGGTCGGGCAGAGTGAGCGCCACGATCTCCCGCCGCACCGTCGGCTCCAGTTCGACGGTGCGCGCGCCCCGGGGCCGTACGGACTCGATCGCGAGCTGGGGCAGGACCGCGACCCCGAGTCCCGCGCCCACCAGGCCGACGACCGCCGGGTAGTCGTCGGTGGCGAAATCGATGCGGGGCGTGAAGCCGGCGCCCGCGCACACCTGGACCAACTGGCCGCGGCAGCGCGGGCAGCCCGCGATCCACGGCTCGTCCGCGAGTTCCGCGATGCCGACGGACCCCGCGCGGGCCAGCGGGTGCCGCTCGGGCACGAGGCCCACGAGCCGGTCGGTCAGCAGCGGCCGTACGACCAGGTCCGCCCATTCCTCGGCGCCGGCCTCGTCCTCGCCCGTGGCGCCCTCGTAGCGGAAGGCCAGCGCGACGTCGCAGTCGCCCTCGCGCAGCAGTTCCACGGAGCGCGGCGGCTCGGCCTCCTCCAGGGAGACCCGGGTGCCGGGGTGCGCGGCGCGCAGCGCGGCGAGGGCGGTCGGCACGAGCGTGGAGCTGCCGCTCGGGAAGGAGACGAGCCGCACCCGTCCGGCGCGCAGCCCCGCGATGGCGGCGACCTCCTCCTCGGCGGCGGTGAGCCCGGCCAGGATGCCGCCCGCGTGCCGCACCAGCGCCTCGCCGGCCTCGGTCAGCCGCATCTCACGCCCGGTACGGACCAGCAGCGGTGTGCCGACATTGGTCTCCAGCGCCTTCATCTGCTGGCTGACGGCGGGCTGGGTGCAGCCCAGCTCTCGCGCCGCCGCCGAGAACGACCCGCTGGTGGCCACGGCGCGCAGCACGCGCAGATGACGAGCCTCGATCACCCTTCGATCATAAGCGATCCTTGGGCCGACCGTTCAATAATGCGTCGACACTTTGAAGACGGCTCGCCTACCGTGCTCGCATGAAGCTTCTCTCAGTCAACCTGGGCCGCCCCCGGGCCGTGCCGTACACCGACCAGCCGGAGGGCCTGACCGGGATCGACAAGCGGCCGGTGGACCACCCGGTGCGGGTGGCGGCGCCCGGGCCGAAGGGGGTCGGCGCGAGCGGACTGGCCGGGGACGCGGTGTGCGACACGCGGCACCACGGCGGCGACGACCAGGCGGTGTACGCGATGGCACGCGAGGACCTGGACGACTGGGAGCGCGAGCTGGAGCGGACGCTGCCGAACGGCGCGTTCGGGGAGAACCTCACCACGGCGGGCCTGGACGTGTCCGGCGCCCTGATCGGCGAGCGCTGGCGCATCGGCTCGCCGGCCGGCCCTTCGGTGCTGCTGGAGGTCACCAGCGGGCGGATCCCGTGCCGGACCTTCCAGGGCCATCTGGGCGAGAAGGGATGGGTGAAGAGGTTCACGCGGAAGGGTGCGCCGGGGGCGTACCTGCGGGTGATCCAACCGGGTGAGATCCGTTCCGGTGATCCGGTGGAGATCGTGTACCGCCCGGACCACGACGTGACCGTGGCCATGGCGTTCCGGGCCGGCACGACCGACCGCACCCTGCTGCCGCGCCTGCTCGCGGCGGCGCAGGCACTGCACCCGGAGGCACTGGCCGCGGCCCGGAAGTACGCGGAGGAGTACGCGGTCTGACGGAACGTGGGCGGCGGGGGGACACCTCGCCCTCACCGATCGGGAGGCCCTGTGCAGAGATCGGGAACCGGCCGCCCGGACCACTAATCTTTCGCCATGACAACGGCTCTGATTACGGGATCGACCGCGGGCATCGGCGCCGCGTTCGCACGGCGGCTGGCGGCGGACGGGCACGACCTCGTCCTGGTGGCACGTGACACCAAGCGCCTGACGGACCAGGCGACCGAGCTGCACGACCGGCACGGCATCGAGGCGGAGGTGCTGACGGCCGACCTGTCGGCGGAGGCGGGCATCGAAGCGGTCGCCGCCCGGCTGGGCGACCGCCGCAACCCGGTCGACCTGCTGATCAACAACGCGGGCTTCGGCAACAAGGGCCGCTACCTCGAAGTGTCGATGGCCGACGAGCTGACGATGCTCAAGGTGCACGTCGAGGCCGTGCTGCGGCTGACGTCCGCGGCGACCGAGGCGATGCGCGAGCGCGGCCGGGGCGGTGTGGTGAACGTGGCGTCGGTGGCGGCGTTCGTGCCGCGCGGCACCTACGGGGCGTCGAAGGCGTGGGTCGTGCAGTTCACCCAGGGCGCGGCGCGCGACCTGGCCGGCAGCGGAGTGCGGCTGATGGCGCTGTGCCCGGGCTTCGTGCGCACCGAGTTCCACCAGCGGGCCGGCATGGGCACGGACAACATCCCGAACTGGATGTGGCTGGACGCGGACAAGCTGGTGGCGGCGGCCCTCGCGGACCTGGCGCGCGGCAAGACCCTCTCCATTCCCGACCCGCGCTACAAGGCCCTGATGGGCCTGGTGAAGGTGACGCCGCGGGGCCTGCTGGGCGGGATCACGTCGAAGACGGGCCGCAAGTACGGCCCGCAGTAGTCCGGAGCGCGCTACGGAGGTGACGTCGTCCTCCCGGTGGGAAAATGGCGGTGACGGAATCGGGCCAGGGGGGCCGGAGGGGCGTCATGACCTTCGTACAGCTCATCGAGTGCAGGACGAGCCGGTTCGACGAGATGAACCGGCTGATGGACACCTGGGTCGAGAAGACCGGCGGAAGGCGGACCGCGACCCACGCGCTGGTCGGCAAGGACCGCTCGGACGACTCGCACATCGTGGAGATGGTGGAGTTCCCGTCGTACGAGGAGGCGATGCGGAACTCGAACCTGCCGGAGACCGACGAGATCTTCCGCGGCATGGTCGCGCTGTGCGACGAGATGCCCACCTTCATGGACCTGGAGGTGGTACGGGACGAGCGGCTCTACGAGGACACCGTGCGGCGTTTCTTCGACACCTTCGCCGGCGCTCAACGACCTGATCGACGAGGACTGTCACAGCCATGACCCGGTCAACCCGCAGGACACCATCGGGCTCGACGCGATCCGGCGCGAGTACCGGATGTGGCGGGACGCCTTCGACTTCGCCTTCACCCTGGAGGACCTGACCGCAAAGGACGACCGGGTCTGCGCCCGCTGGA
>NZ_MUBM01000279.1 GCF_002154505.1 Streptomyces carpinensis
ATCTCGATGCCCATGGGCATCTCGGGGTGCTGGGTGCCCACGTGGGAGGGGAAGGAGTAGCAGCCCAGCATCGCCAGGGCGTCCGCCGCGCGGGGGCCGACCACGGCGATGCGGGTGTCGGGGGAGAGGGGCAGCACACCGTCGGGGTTGGACAGCAGGACCACCGACTCCTCGGCCAGGCGGCGGGCCACGGCCCGGTTCTCCGCCGAGTCCAGATCGATGGACTCCGTGGGCAGCTCCGGCTCCCAGCCCTCGTCCAGGAGGCCCAGTTCGCACTTCTGGAGCAGGACGCGGCGGGCCGCACGGTCCACCAGCTCCTCCGGGACCGTCCCGGCCCGGACCGCCGCCACCAGGTCCTTGCCGTAGCACTTCAGGGTGGGCAGTTCGACATCGATGCCGGCGGCCAGGGCCAGGTGCGCGGACTCGGCGGGGCTGCCGGCGACCCGGTGCAGGGTCTGGAGGAAGTCGATGGCGAAGTAGTCGGCGACCACCGTGCCCGTGAAGCCCCACTGCTCGCGCAGGAGTCCGGTGAGCAGGTCCGGGTCCGCGGAGGCAGGGACGCCGTCCGTCTCCGTGTACGCCGCCATCACCGAGCGGGCCCCGCCCTCGCGCAGCGCCATCTCGAAGGGCGGCAGAGTGACGTCCGCGAACTCGCGGGTGCCCGCCCGGACCGGGGCCAGGTTGCGGGCGCCCGCCGATGAGGCGTACCCGGCGAAGTGCTTGAGGGTGGCGATGATCCCGGCGGACTCCAGACCCCGCACGTAAGCGCTGCCGATGGTGCCGACCAGGTAGGGGTCCTCGCCGATGGTCTCCTCGACCCGGCCCCAGCGCGGGTCGCGGACCACGTCCAGAACGGGCGCCAGGCCCTGGTGCACGCCCACCGAGCGCATGTCCCGGCCGATCCGCGCGGCCATCGCCTCCACCAGCGCCGGGTCGAAGGTCGCACCCCAGGCCAGCGGGACCGGGTAGGCCGTCGCGCCCCAGGCGGTGAAGCCCGCCAGGCACTCCTCATGGGCGACCGCGGGGATGCCGAAGCGGCCGGCCTCGGCGATCCGGCGCTGGGCGCGGGCCAGTGCCTGCGCGCCCAGCGCCGGGTCCACGGGGGAGGTGCCGAAGGAACGGGTGAGCTGGCCCAGGCCCTGGGTGATCAGCTCGTCCCAGTCGTAGTCGGTGTTCATGTGCTGCTGGTGCGGGGCGACGCCGTCACCGTCCGTGGCGGCGCCCACCCACACGCCGTACAGCTGGGCGATCCTCTCCTCGAGGGTCATCCGGGAGAGCAGGTCGTCGACGCGGGTGGCGGCGGGCAGGGCGGGGTCTCGCCAGGGGGCGGTGCTCATGGAACTCCTGTCAGTAACGTCGGGAGAGGGTGCGTTCACTTGCCGCCCACGCCCATCAGGCCGCCGACGAGGGCACGCCGGGCCACCAGATAGACGGCGAAGATCGGGATTCCGGAGAGGACGACCGAGGCGAGCAGAGCGGGGATGTTCACCCCGAACTGGCTGACGTAGTTGAACAGGCCGAGGGTCAGCACGCGCGGACCGTCGGACTGGGTGAAGATCAGCGGGAAGAGGAAGCCGTTCCACGCCTGCAGCGAGGAGTAGATGACGACCGTGCTGATACCGCCCTTGGTCATCGGGATGACCAGCTGGAACAGCATCCGGGTGGTCGAGGCGCCGTCCAGGGCCATCGCCTCGTACATCTCCTCGGAGATGTCGCGGAGCGTGCCGGTCAGGATCAGCACGGACACCGGCATCGCGAAGGCCGCCGTCGGCAGGATGACCGCGAGCAGGCTGTCGTAGAGGTTCAGCTTGGCGATCATCAGATAGAGCGGGACCACGACCGCCTGCGCGGGGATGGCCACGCCCAGCAGGAACAGGCGGAAGGCCGCGCCGGACCAGAACGTGCGGGAGCGCACGGCCACGTAGGACAGCGGGATGCACAGCACCAGCACGATCGCCACGACCGCCGCCGCCACGATGACCGTGTTGAGCAGGAGGTGGCCGAAGCCGTTGTGCAGGACGGTGTTGTAGTTGTCGAAGGTGGGGTCGGTGGGCGGCACGAGGGCGTTCTTGCCCAGCGCCTTGTCCTGGTGGGTCAGCGAGGACGAGATCATCGCGTAGATCGGGACGATGACCACGGCCAGCCACAGCACCGAACCGATGCCGGCCAGCGGGTTGGGGCGCCTGGTCCAGTGGCGGCGGCGCCCGGCGGTACGGGCGGCCGAGGGCCGTCCGGTGGTCTTCACGGGACGCGGACGTCGCAACGTATCGTGTGACAACGCGTCACATTCCTTCCCTGGTGCTGCGCATGTTGCCGAAGCCGGACAGCTTGACCAGCACGAGCGACAGTGCGGTGGCGGCCACGACGAGGAAGGACGCGATGGCGCTCGCGTAGCCCAGGTCGTAGCTCTTGAAGCCCGACTCGTACATCAGGTACGGCAGGATCGCGGTGTCCGTGCCCGGGCCGCCCTGGGTGAGGATCAGCACGGTCTCGAAGTAGGTCAGCGAGCCGACGATCATCAGCACGCTCGACGTGGTCGCCGTGTTGCGCAGCTGGGGCAGGGTGATGGAGAAGAACTGGCGGTAGCGGCCGGCGCCGTCAATCGCGGCCGCCTGGTAGAGGACCTCCGGGATCTGCCGTGCCCCGCCCTGGTAGATCAGGGTGTGGAAGGGGATGAACTGCCAGCCGCCGACGAAGACGATCGCCAGGAAGGCGCCGGACGTGGTGCCGAGCGTGTCCCCGTGGATGATGCCGAAGTTCGGGTCGAGCAGGGCGTAGAACAGCAGCGAGATCGCCGTCGAGGAGAGCAGGAACGGGACGAAGAAGATCGCGGACAGAACGGCCCGGTTGCGCTGGCGGCCCGCGGCCCAGACCCCGAGCAGCAGCGAAAGGACCGTCTGGAAGGCCCAGCTGACGACGGTCAGCAGGACGGTCACCGTCAGGGACTGGGTCAGGCGCGGGTCGTGGATCAGCTTCTGCCAGTTGGCGAGGCCGACCGGCTGGGGGTCGCCCAGGCCGTTCCACTTGGTGAACGAGAGGTAGAGCGCCAGCACCATGGGGGCGACGGCGAAGAACGTGAAGAACAGAACGCCGGGCAGGACCCAGGCGGCGTGCGGACGGCCCGTCCGCACGCCTCCCCCGGGCCTGCCCTTCGTCCGGGCGGTGGCCGACGAACTCACTTCAGCCCCTTGAGCGCGGCCACGAACTGGGTCGGCGTCGACTTGCCCACGAACAGCTTGTTGATCTCCGTCAGCATCGGCGTCTGCCAGCTGGGGTCGACCGCCTGGTCCCAGCTCAGGGTGAACGCGGGGGCCTGCTGCACCATCTGGTACTGGTACTTGGCGAACTCCGGGTTGGGGGAGGAGTCCAGCATGCCGGCCGCGATGGTGGTGGTCGGGACGTCACCGTTGGCGATCAGGTCCTTGGTGTACGCCTCGGAGGCGCAGTCGCGCAGGAACGCGATGGCCGCGTCCTTGTTGGAGACGCGGGCGTTCACGGACCAGTAGTTGTTGGGGTTGCCGACGACGTTGCGGATGTCGCCGGAGCCGCCCTCGTACTTCGGGAAGGCGCACCAGCCCACGTCCTTCTTGGCGAAGTCCGGGAAGATACCGAGCAGCGTGGAGAACTCCCAGGAGCCCATCAGGTGCATGGCCGCCTTGCCCTTGGCGAAGGCCGCGGACGCGCCGTGGTTGTTGTACGACACCGAGCTGTAGCCCTTGCCGAAGGCGCCGTCGTCGATGAGCTGCTTGACCGTCTCGGCGGCCTTCAGCACGGCCGGGTCGCCCCAGCCGGAGGAGTCACCGTTCTTGATCTTGTCGAAGACCTGGGGGCCGCCGATGCGGTCGACCAGGTACTCCAGCCACATCAGCTCCGGCCAGATGTCGGCGCCGCCGAGCGCGAAGGGGGTGATCTTCGCCTTCTTCAGCTTGGCGTTGATGTCGAGCAGCTGGTCCCAGGTGGTGGGCGCCTGCAGTTTGTGCTCGGCGAACAGCGTCTTGTTGTAGAAGAGGATCACCGGCTGCGTGCCACGCATCGGGATGCCGTACATCTTGCCCTTCAGCGAGCCCGCGGCGAGGACGTTGGGCAGGAAGCCGGCCTTGAGGACCGCGTCGGACTGGATGGTGTCGGTGAGGTCGATCAGCTGGTTGGCCTCCTGGTAGGCCTTGATCGAGCCGCCGCCCCAGTTGAAGAAGACGTCGGGGGCGTTGGGCGAACCCATCGCCGTGCGCAGCTTGGCCGGGTAGTCGGAGGCGGGGATCTTCTGCAGCTTGATCTTGCCCTTGGCCTTCTTCGCGGCCGCGGAGGCGTTGAACCGGTTGACCTGCGCGGTCTGTATCTTCACCGCGTCGTCGCCGTACACCATCGCCGTGATGGTGCCGCCTGAACCGCCCGAACCGCTGCCGGACCCGCAGGCGGTGAGCCCGGCGGCCGAGATCAGGGTGGTGGCGCCGGCGCCGAGGAACCAGCGCCTGCTGTAGGACTCCATGTGACGGCACCTCTCACGAAGGTTCGCTCGGGTAGGACTCATCGCCTGGTACCCGAATGTTTCGGATGTTACTTCGAATGTTCCGGGAACCTAAGCCGCGCTGGGGGGTTCGTCAAGAGGTCGCGCAGAGATACGATCGCGACCATGAAGCCGACGAAGACCGCAGAAACCCGCACCGCCACACTCGCCGAGATCGCCCGCGAGGCCGGTGTGTCGGCTCCGACTGTTTCGAAGGTCCTCAACGGGCGCGCCGATGTCGCTCCGAGCACGCGCAGCCGGGTCGAGGAGCTGCTGCGCGCCCACGGCTACCGGCGCCGGCGTGCCGAGGCCACCCGCTCGCCCCTGATCGACCTCGTCTTCCACGAACTGGAGAGCGCCTGGGCGATGGAGGTCATCCGGGGCGTGGAGAACGTGGCGCGGGACGCGGGTCTGAGCGTCGTGCTCTCCGAGAGCGCGGGCCGGCTCACCCCCGGGCGGACCTGGGCGGACCAGGTCGCCGCGCGCCGCCCGCACGGCGTGGTCCTGGTCCTGTCCGGGCTCGACGAGTCGCAGCGGGCGCTGCTGACCAGCCGTTCCATCCCGTTCGTGGTGATGGACCCGGCCGGTGACCCGGGCACCGACGTGCCCTCGATCGGCGCGACCAACTGGCAGGGGGGCCTCGCCGCCACCCGGCACCTGGTCGAGCTCGGCCACACCCGTATCGGTGCGCTGAGCGGACCGTCCCGGATGATGTGCAGCCGCGCCCGGGTCGACGGCTACCGGGCCGCGCTGGAGACGGCGGGGCTGCCGGTGGACCCGTCGCTGATCGTCACCGGCGACTTCCACCACGAGGCCGGCTACCGGCTGGGCCTGAAGCTGCTGCGCCGCGAGGACCGGCCCACCGCGGTCTTCGCGGGCAACGACCTCCAGGCGCTCGGCCTGTACGAGGCGGCGCGCGAGCTGGGGCTGCGCATCCCGGAGGACCTCAGCGTGGTCGGCTTCGACGATCTGCCCGTGGCCCGCTGGGTGGGGCCGCCGCTGACGACCGTCCGGCAGCCGCTGACGGAGATGGCCGAGGCGGCGGCGCGGCTGGTCCTGGACCTCGGGCGCGAGGAGGAGTCGCCGGTGGCGACCCGGGTGGAGCTGGCGACGAGCCTGGTCGTACGCAGCAGCACGGCGCCACCGGCGGCCTGAGACCGCCTCGCCGCAGGCTTCGAAACTTTCGAAGAGCCCGCCGGGAGGCGGCCGGATGCGGAGGATCCGAGGACGGAGAAAACCCGGAGAGAAATTCTCGGGAGCGTGTCGATTCCGGTGTCCGTCGTTCGACGCACGGGGTGAGAGGCGGGGAGAGACCCTGCCCCACACGGGACCGAGGAGTCACCATGCCGCGTTACCTGTCGATCGTGCGCATCGACGAGAGCACCGCCCCCGCCGAGGGCCCCAGCCCCGAGTTGATGCAGCGGATGGGCGAACTGATCGAGGAGGTCACCAAGGCCGGCGTCATGCTCGACACCGCCGGGCTGACCCCGCAGAGCCAGGGCAAGCGGGTGCGCTGGGAGGGCGGCAAGGTCACCGTCACCGACGGACCGTTCACCGAGTCCAAGGAGGTCATCGGCGGTTACGCCCTCATGCAGTGCAAGGACATGGACGAGGCCGTGGAGTGGGCCAACCGGTTCGTGCGCACCCACGAGGAGTACTGGACGGTCACCTGCGAGGTGCGGGAGATCGCCGAGGGCTGAGCGCTTCTGGCCTCGAGGCCCGGTGGGGGTGTTGCATGGTGGGTTGTGCAGCAGCAGCCCACCGAGCCCACCCGTGCCCTCGAGGCCGTCTTCCGTATCGAGTCGCCCCGTGTCGTGGCCGCCGTCGCCCGGATCGTGCGGGACGTCGGCATCGCCGAGGAGCTGACCCAGGACGCCCTGGTCGCGGCGCTGGAGCAGTGGCCCCGGGACGGGGTGCCGGACAACCCCGGCGCCTGGCTCATGACCACCGCCCGGCACCGCGCCGTCGACCTGGTGCGCCGCCGCGAGAACTACGCCCGCAAGCTGGCGGAGATCGGCCGCTCGCTTCGGACCACGTCCGTCGTCGAGGAGCCCTCCGCCCCGGACGACATCGACGACGATCTGCTCCGCCTGGTCTTCACCACCTGCCATCCCGTGCTGTCGGCCGAGGCCCGCACCGCCCTCACCCTGCGCCTCCTCGGCGGCCTGACCACGGCCGAGATCGCCCGCGCGTACCTGGTGCCCGAGGCGACGATCGCCCAGCGGATCGTGCGTGCCAAACGCACCCTGGCGACGAAGAACGTGGCCTTCGAGGTGCCCTACGGCCCCGACCGCGAGGCCCGGCTCGGCTCGGTCCTCGATGTCATCTATCTGATCTTCAACGAGGGGTACGCCGCCACGGCGGGCGACGACTGGCTGCGCCCCGGACTGTGCGAGGACGCGCTGCGCCTGGCCCGTCTGCTGGCCGGACTGATGCCCAAGGAACCGGAGGTGCACGGCCTGGCGGCGCTCCTGGAGTTCCAGACCTCCCGCGCCGCCGCCCGCACCGCCCCGGACGGCACGCCGATCCTCCTCAGGGACCAGAACCGTCGCCGCTGGAACCGTCTGCTGATCCGCCGTGGCGTGGACGCCCTGGCCCGCGCCGACGCCGCGGCGGCCGGCGCCCCCGGCCCGTACGCGCTCCAGGCCGCCATCGCCGCCTGCCACGCGCTCGCGTACACCTACGAGGAGACCGACTGGTCGGCGATCGCGACCCTCTACGGTCTGCTCGCCGCCCGATCCCCGTCGCCCGTGGTGGAGTTGAACCGTGCCGTCGCCGTCTCGATGGCCCAGGGACCGGCGCCCGCACTGGAGATCGTCGACGCCCTCGCGGCCGAGCCCGCCCTGCGCGAGTACCACCTGCTCCCCAGCGTCCGCGGCGACCTGCTGGCCCGCCTCGGGCGTACGCAGGAGGCGCGCGCGGAGTTCGGGCGCGCGGCGTCGCTCACCCGCAACGAACGGGAGCGCGAACTGCTGCTGCGCCGGGCGGCCGAGCTGCCGTAGACCGGTCGCCGCGCTCTCGTGGGTCCGGTCGCGGTGGCTCCGAGGGCTTCCCGCTACGCGGGCTGCCCGAGCAGCATGGTCGGTGCCCCCGCGACGCGCGTGAGGAACACCGTCGCCGCGTTCCGTCCGTGCGGCTTCGGCAGCACCTTGCGGCGCAGTTCCTCCGGCTCGACGGCCGAGCCGCGCTTCTTCACGGTGAGCGTGCCGACCTCGCGCTCCCGCAGCAGCGCCTTCAGCTTCTTGGCGTTGAAGGGGAGCCGGTCGGTGATCTCGTAGGCGGTGGCGTACGGGGTGGGCCGCAGCTCGTCGCCGGTGACGTACGCGATCGTGTCGTCGAGGAGGCCGCCGTCCAGGTCCGCGGCGACCTCGGCGACGAGATGGGCGCGGATGACGGCGCCGTCGGGCTCGTACACGTAGCGTCCGAGCGGGCGGACCCGGGGATTCGGCAGGCCGCGGCCGCGCAGGCTGTGCGGGCCGGGGAGCAGTGTGGCCCGCACCAGGCCGGGCTCGGTGCCGAACCACAGCACCGCCTCCTTCACGTCCCCGCCGTCGGAGATCCACTCGGCCTCGGCCTGCGGCGGCACCGCCTCGTGGGGGACGCCGGGGGCGATCTTCAGGGCGGCGTGCGGGGCGCTGAGGGCCGTCTCGACCGCCCAGGAGAGCGGGGGCGAGTAGGCCTCCGGGTCGAAGATCCTCCCGCGTCCGCCCCTGCGCGCGGGGTCGACGAACACCGCGTCGTAGGGGGCCGTGTCGACATCCGTCACGTCCGCCTCGCGCACCTCGATCAGGTCGGCGAGACCCAGTGCCTCGGCGTTGGCGCGGGCCGCGGCGGCCGTCACCGGGTCGCGGTCGACGGCGAGGACCCGGATCCCGGCGCGAGCGAGGGCGATCGCGTCGCCGCCGATGCCGCAGCACAGGTCGGCGAGGGAGGACACGCCCAGTTCCGCGAGGCGCGCCGCCCGGTGGGCGGCCACGCTCGCACGCGTCGACTGCTCGACCCCGTTCGGTGTGAAGAACATCCGCCGCGCGTCCTCGGCCCCCAGCTTCGCCGCCGCCCGCTGCCGCAGCCGGGCCTGCCCGAGTGCCGCCGACACCAGTCGGGCGGGGTGTTCGCGGCGCAGGCGGGTGGCGACGGCTAGTTCGTCGGCGGGGTCGGTGTCGCGGACCTCGTCCAGGAGGGCGCGGCCCTCGGGAGTGAGGAGCGCGGCCAAGGCGCCGACGGGGTCGAGTGGGTCGAGTGGGGCGTTCACGGGCTCATTGTCGGCCAGTCGGTGGACGGTGTGCCCGGCGGCCGCGGTGTCGTCGCCGGTTCGGGCCGGGGACCTGCGAGGATCCGGCGCCATGAAGGTAGTAGTACAAAATGACAAAAAGTGTCACAAGTGGACCCGGCGCGCGGGGCGCAGGGCGGGGGTCCACGCCGGGCTGGCCGCCGTCGCCGTCGCCGGCCTCGCCTCCGGCTGCTCGGAGCCCGACGCACCGGCACCGCCCGCCCAGGGCCAGCAGCTCATCCAGGCACCCGCGGCCCGCGCCCTCGACTCCTACGCCACCCGGCTGCACGCCTCCTACACGGCCCGGGTCGCCGCCACCAGACGCTGGGGCCTGAAGCAGGTGCCCCTCACGCCCCCGCGGCCCCCCGCCGCGAAGGCGAGGATCACCGCCCGCCCGGGTTTCGAGGTGAGCCGTCAGAAGGACTGGTACCTGCCCCCGGTCTTCACCACGGTCCCCACCAAGGACAAGGTCGTCTTCCTCACCATCGACGACGGCGCGGAGAAGGACCCCGCGTTCCTGCGCATGATGAGCGACCTGAAGATCCCCTACACGGCGTTTCTCAGCAACTACCTCATCAAGGACAACTACGAATACTTCCGGAAGATGCAGGCCTCGGGCGTCACCCTCAACAACCACACCCTGCACCACCCCTACCTGCCCGGCCTGTCCTACGAGCAGCAGAGGCGCGAGATCTGCGACATGCAGGACATCATGGAGGAGCAGTTCGGCAAGCGCCCGACGCTCATGCGCCCGCCCTACGGCAACTACAACCAGGACACCCTGGCCGCCGCCAAGTCCTGCGGCATCGAGTACGCGCCGATCTGGAACGAGGAGGTCTACGTCGACCACTGGGAGTTCCGCGAGGACGACCAGCGGATGCGCCCCGGCGACATCGTGCTCACCCACTTCCGGGGACGCGGCGAGTGGAACGGCACGATGGTCGACGACATGCGCCGGTTCCTGAACTACGTGACGGCCAAGGGGTTCGCGGTGGCCCGGCTGGAGGACTACCTGTGAGGCCGCGGCTGCGGCGGTGGCCCCGGCGCACGGCCGCGGTCCTGCTCGCGGCCGCGCTGCTGCTCCTGGCCGGCTGCGCGCCGTCCGTGGACCCGATCGAACGGCTGGGCCGCAAGGCGGCACAGGGGGTGCGGCCCGAGAGGCCGGCCGACGGGCAGCCGTACCGCCGCTGGGGCCTGACGGCTCCGCTGCCCGCGCCCCCGCGCCCGCCGGCCCGCCCGCTGGGCCTGACCGTGGGGGCCTCGGGCACGCCCCCGGTCCTGGACCACGTCCGCACCTCCGACCGGGTCGTCTTCCTCACCTACGACGACGGGGCGGAGCGGGACCCCCGGTTCGTCGACATGGTCCGCGAACTGCGGCTGCCGGTCAGCATGTTCCTCACCGACAGCGTCGTCGGGCCGGGCTACGGGCACTTCGGGCGCCTGCTGTCGGTCGGCGCGCAGCTGGAGAACCACACCCTCGACCACCCGCCGCTGCGCGGCCTGCCGTACCAGGGCCAGCGCGCGGAGATCTGCGGCCAGCGCGACAAGCTCCACGCCCGCTTCGGAGTCCGCCCCCGCCTCTTCCGGCCGCCCTACGGGGCGTACGACGGCACGACCCTGCGCGCCGCCGCCCACTGCGGGGTCTCGGCCGTCGTGCTGTGGCGCGCCTCGATGAAGGATGCCGACCTGCACTTCGCCCACGGCCCCCACACCCTCCGCCCCGGCGACATCCTCCTGATCGCCTCGGACGACGACGACCTCGACGGTCCGCCACTGCGCGAACGCACGGCGCGCCTGCTGCGCAGGATCCAGGCGGAGGGCCTGACGGTGGGGAGGCTGGAGGACTACCTCTGAAAAGGGGGCCCGGGTGGCAGCTCCCAGGGGCGGTCGCCGCGGAAACAGTCACTGGCACAGACGACCCGCAGAAGGCGTCCCTGGCCGACGCGCCGCGAGGCAATTGGCACTCCGCTTGACCGAGTGCTAACGACGGTCATAGTCTCAGGTCTGGCACTCCCCCCAGGAGAGTGCCAACACAGCGACGGGCAGGTCCGGCACCCGCGACGACGGATCGACCTGGTCGCCACCTCAGACAGTTAACCCCGTGAGATCTCCGAAGGGGGAGGTCGGATCGTGACGACCGCCAGCTCCAAGGTTGCCATCAAGCCGCTCGAGGACCGCATCGTGGTCCAGCCGCTGGACGCCGAGCAGACCACGGCCTCTGGCCTGGTCATCCCGGACACCGCCAAGGAGAAGCCCCAGGAGGGCGTCGTCCTGGCCGTGGGCCCGGGCCGCTTCGAGGACGGCAACCGCCTTCCGCTCGACGTCCAGGTCGGCGACGTCGTGCTCTACAGCAAGTACGGCGGCACCGAAGTGAAGTACAACAACGAGGAGTACCTCGTTCTCTCGGCTCGCGACGTCCTCGCGATCATCGAGAAGTAAGGGCGTCCGGGGGACGAACCCCCGGAGTTCCCGGACTTTCGACCACTTCACTGCTTTGAGCTGCGCCCCTGGCCCCCGCGACCGATAAGAAGCCGGGCGCCCGGGGCGCAGTGCCTTTTTCACCCAGATTTCCGAGAGGGCTCCCGCTGCCATGGCGAAGATCCTGAAGTTCGACGAGGACGCCCGTCGCGCCCTCGAGCGCGGCGTCAACAAGCTCGCCGACACGGTCAAGGTGACGATCGGCCCCAAGGGCCGCAACGTCGTCATCGACAAGAAGTTCGGCGCCCCCACCATCACCAACGACGGCGTCACCATCGCCCGCGAGGTCGAGGTCGAGGACCCGTACGAGAACCTCGGCGCCCAGCTGGTGAAGGAGGTGGCGACCAAGACCAACGACATCGCGGGTGACGGCACCACCACCGCCACCGTGCTCGCCCAGGCGCTGGTGCGCGAGGGCCTGAAGAACGTCGCCGCCGGTGCCTCCCCGGCCGCCCTGAAGAAGGGCATCGACGCCGCCGTCGCCGCGGTCTCCGAGGACCTGCTGGCCTCGGCCCGCCCGATCGACGAGAAGTCCGACATCGCCGCCGTCGCCGCGCTGTCCGCCCAGGACCAGCAGGTCGGCGAGCTCATCGCCGAGGCGATGGACAAGGTCGGCAAGGACGGTGTCATCACCGTCGAGGAGTCCAACACCTTCGGTCTGGAGCTGGACTTCACCGAGGGCATGGCCTTCGACAAGGGTTACCTGTCGCCGTACTTCGTGACGGACCAGGAGCGCATGGAGGCCGTCCTCGACGACCCGTACATCCTGATCCACCAGGGCAAGATCTCCTCCATCGCGGACCTGCTGCCGCTGCTCGAGAAGATCATCCAGGCGAACGCCTCCAAGCCGCTGCTGATCATCGCCGAGGACGTCGAGGGCGAGGCCCTGTCGACCCTGGTCGTCAACAAGATCCGCGGCACCTTCAACGCCACCGCCGTCAAGGCCCCCGGCTTCGGCGACCGCCGCAAGGCGATGCTCCAGGACATGGCGATCCTCACCGGCGCCACCGTCATCTCCGAGGAGGTCGGCCTCAAGCTCGACCAGGTCGGTCTGGACGTCCTCGGCTCCGCCCGCCGCGTCACCGTCACCAAGGACGACACCACGATCGTCGACGGCGCCGGCAACAAGTCGGACGTCGAGGGCCGCGTCGCCCAGATCAAGGCCGAGATCGAGAACACCGACTCCGACTGGGACCGCGAGAAGCTCCAGGAGCGCCTCGCGAAGCTGGCCGGCGGCGTGTGCGTGATCAAGGTCGGCGCCGCCACCGAGGTGGAGCTGAAGGAGAAGAAGCACCGTCTGGAGGACGCCATCTCCGCAACCCGCGCCGCGGTCGAGGAGGGCATCGTCTCCGGTGGTGGCTCCGCGCTCGTCCACGCCGTGAAGGTCCTGGAGGGCAACCTCGGCAAGACCGGCGACGAGGCCACGGGTGTCTCGGTCGTCCGCAAGGCCGCCGTCGAGCCGCTGCGCTGGATCGCCGAGAACGCCGGCCTGGAGGGCTACGTCATCGTCTCCAAGGTGGCCGAGCTGGACAAGGGCAGCGGCTACAACGCCGCCACCGGTGAGTACGGCGACCTGGTCAAGGCCGGCGTCATCGACCCGGTGAAGGTCACCCGCTCCGCCCTGGAGAACGCCGCGTCGATCGCCTCCCTCCTGCTGACGACCGAGACCCTGGTCGTCGAGAAGAAGGAAGAGGAAGAGCCGGCCGCCGCGGGCCACGGCCACGGCCACGCCCACTGAGCGCTGCGCTGAGCTGAGCCGCACCGACGCTGCCCGGTGCCCCTACGGGGGTGCCGGGCAGCGTGCGTTGTGCCGGCCGGGTTCACCTCTGTCGCGCGGGGTGCGCTTCCGGGCGCGGATCGCCGGTGACCCGTTCGCATCACCGGCAGCCGCTCGCCCCGGGCGTCGCTCACCTCACCTCACCTCGACACGCAAGCGCCCGTCGTCCTGCCTGCTCAGCAGCGGTTCGGCGTCCCGGCCGGGAACCAGACCGTGGGTGACGGCGTTTGCGGCCGACCCGGCGACGGCGAGTCCGAAACGGCGTCGCTTTCGTCGGGGAGTCGGGCCGGCATCGCCCGTCGGCTCTCAGGACGCGTTGCTGCGCAGGCGGTGCGTGATGATGCCCCGGATGTCGGTGAGCCACTGGCGAAGTGAGACGCCGTCGGGGGGGTAGACCATGAGGCCCAGGGTCTCCGCGGCATGTTCCAGTTCCTTGTCCGACGAGACGCGGGAAAGAAAGTTACTGAGTTCCTGGGCGGCTTCGGCGAGATATTCCTTGGGGTTTCCGTCGAGATAGTCGTCGAGAGCCTCTCGATGGGACCCGTAGAACCTCGGGTAATCCTGGTGAAAGTAGCCGCCCAACAGAGAGGAGAGCTCCGGGAACTGCTTTCTCCATTCCCAGTCGGTCTGTGGAAGCTGCGCTTGCTCCCAGACGCCGGAGGTCCTGATCCGTTCCAGGTGCGAGCGGATGGTGGCGAGGCACTGCTCCACGGTGCGTCCGGCTGGGGGCTCGACGTGGGGCAGGAGGTCCACGTCGTCGGCGATCTCGTCGTTGAACAGGCCGACCCGCAACAGGTCGTCGATCTCCGCGATGAGTGCGTCCAGGGTTCCCGGTGTACGCATGGCCTGCCGTACATATGCCTTGAGCGCTACGCCGGGCTCGTCGGGGGTGTCCGTGAAGGAGTTTCCGGAGAAGGCGTAGGAATCGAGCATTTCGTGCAGTGCGGGGAACCGCTCGTCTCTGTCCAGGAACCCTTCGGGGTAGTGGTGGGTCACGGGGTGTTCCTTGCGCTCACGAGGTGGGATACGAGGTGTGGATACGGTAGCCGCTCGGCATGTCGGGATCGCGACGCAGGAGCAGGAACACCTGATGCACGTCGTGCGGTCCGGTTCCTCTGATGAAATCCTCTCGGGACAGGCTCCGGCCGGTGACTTCGTCCCCGAAGTCCACTCTGAACGTGAGCTCCGGCTTCCTGGTGTTCTCAAGCCATCGCCTGACGTCGTGCTGACGTTGAATGATCGCGCGGTCCGTCAGATCCTGTGCTGCCTCAGGGCTGACGAAGCTGGAACTGCCGGTGATCCTCTTCTCGGCGCGCAGGCGGGCTCGGAGCTCCCGGTCGGTCTTCTCGACGTGCTTCTCCAGGGTATGGGAGTGCGATCTGGCAGTCCCCTTGCCCTCGTCTCCCGCCAGGTCCGCCCGGTACTTCGGCTTGACCGCGCCCTTGCGCTTGCTGCGCGGCCAGGCGTTCGGCTCGCCGTCGCCCTTCATGAGCAGGCCGAGGTCGTCCGCTGACGCCGTCACGCCGCCCGGCAGGGCGACCTCGGGGGAGAGGCCGGGCAACCGGACCCCGCCCAGCAGTTCGCTCCAGCCGCCCGCCCTGCTCGCCGCCCTGACGGCGGCGCCCCCACCGCCGAAGGCGCCGCCCAGGAGCGCGCCGTAAGCTCCGGCCTCGCGGGCCTCGTCGAGGCTGAGGCCCTTCTGCTCGCCCAGGGCGATGGACAGGGGCTGGGCGACGGCGAGGTCGACGGTGACGGACTCGATGCCCGCGATGGCGGCCGTGGCCAGGGTGGTGCCCGCGATGGCGGCGACCTCGGCCGTGACCGTGACGCCCAGGCCGGCGGCGAGTTCCGTGACGGTCGCCGCGGCCGCGACGGCTGCTCCTTCCGAGAGGCCCGCGGTGAAGACGGCCAGGAGAGTGCCTCCCACGAGGGTGGCACCGACGATCTCCAGTTCGTGTTCGATCTTCTTCTTCGCGGCGTGTACGGCGTCGGCGTAGGCGTCCAGGGCCGTGGCCATGTCGCGGGCGCCGTCGGACAGGTCCTTCAGCCAGCCGTGCTTTTCGTAGTAGTAGCGGCGCCAGAACGGGTCGTCGAAGGCGGCGATGGCCTCGCCCTTGTTGTGCTCGATCAGGGACCGGGCGGCCTTGTTCGCGGCGGCGGTGACGTCGTCGACGTCGTCGGCGAACGCCCGCCACGCCTTCGCCGCGTCCCGCAGCCCGTCGACGTCTGCCGCGGGCCACCACATGCCCGTCAGGTCCTGGACGATCTTGCGGGCCTTGTCGGCGACGCTCACTTGTCGTGGCTCTCGGTGTCGTGAGGGACGTCGATCCGGCTGAACATCGAACGGATCAGCTGTTCGTTGTCGATGTGGCCGTCGGCCATGTCGGCCATCGCCGTGTGGATGCCGGCCAGCCCGTCGGCCAGGATCTGGGCGGACTGCTCGATCCGCTTGACCAGGGGACCGTAGGTCTCGTGGAACTTGGTGCCCTGCTCGTCGTCGCCCCAGGGTGCGCCGGCCGCCGACAGACCGGTCTTCAGCTTCGTCAACGCGTGTGCGAGCGCGACGCTCTCGTGGCTGAACTGCGGTGCTGTCCTCTTGATGTCGGCGATCTTGATGTCGAGTATCTCGCCCTTGTCGCCCATGACTTGGTGTTCGCCCCCTCCGTCGGCCACCTGGACCGCTCGACTCTAACCCGGAGGTACCGTGCACAAGTTCGATCACTGCAAAGGAGGAGCAAAGGCGGTTGGCGGCGTCTGGGCGCGGCCGGCGCTGTGGCTCGGAGAACCGCTTTCCGGTCGAGGTGACGCATGGGACGCGCACTGCGGGCAGAGGGACTCGTCGCCGGCAGGTCGGAAGAGCCGGGGCTGTACGTGGTCGCCCTCGCACTCGCGGGTTCCCGCGAGTGCGAGGGCGACC